>CAYSMP010000016.1:37035-41868 GCA_964432215.1 uncultured Sangeribacter sp. | reverse complement strand
GGGGGAAAAGACATCATAGACAAGAGATAGACAAGTTTAAATGAAAGAGCCGTGCCTCTGAGTGCGATTTTTCAAAAAAAAGATTGCATAAATCAAATATTTATATTAATTTTGCAATGCGGACCGCCCTTCAGAAGCCCGGTCTGGGTTTTTGGGGAGGGGACTGCAGACATTTTGACAAGCGTTTATCTGCGCTGATTTCTTGACAACCTGAAATTCTCGCAAAATTTCAATCAATAGTCAAGGATTGAGCAACGGTAGATGCCCAAGGTTGTGTAATACCATGCATCCGGCACGGTATCTCGGGAGAGATATTGTCGGACGCGATATTGCATATACAAGCGTGGGCTTCTGCGTTGCCGTCCGACTATTGATGGGCAATGCGAGAAGCCTCAGGTTGTAGGACGGCAATGGTAGCGAATCCTACGCTTTTTTTATATCATTATTACTCCTCATGACAAGGGATTCATCATTTGGAGGCCGAAAACAAACCAAACAAAAACAAACAAAAAAACATGAAACGATTTTTTACAATGATCGTAGCAGCCTGCGCCATCTTCGCAGCCTCAGCACAGTTCCCTATGGTAACCCTCTCTCATGACGGTGAATTAACCTTTTTTTCTAATATCTCTGGTCTAGAAGACGCGTTGACTTCTGCTCAAGATGGTGATATCGTATATTTGTCGGAAGGAAATTTTACCTCCAATAAAGAAACAATTGTTGTCGATAAGAGAATAAGTATCATAGGGAGTGGATATAGCTCTCAGATTCTGTGTGGAATCAAGGTCTATATGGTGAATAATCAATTTGTTGAAGGGCAATCATTCAATATAGATGGAGTTAGCTTAAAAGAGCTATCCTTTGACACCGGTACTGGAGTATCGGAGACAAATAACGCTCAAAGAAATAATATCGGATACACAAGTCTTTCCAATTCTCGAATATATAAAATAGTACATGCAGGATTAGGTGGTAAAGAATTATTCATAAATAGTTGTTATATAGATGTGTTTGATCCGTATGCAGTTAGTGAGAATAATACTCTAATTACAAATTCTAAGATTTTTAAAATAACTGACCAAAGTCATGATAGTACGGGAGCGTCAATGACTTTAATAAATTGTAATGTTTGGGGATCGTATTCGTTTCCTTCAAATGTAATCTCATCAATAATTGAATATCCCATTACGAATAGTGGTGAAATTACTAGTAAGTTTTCATCATCCGGTAATACTATGAATGCTATACATACTCTTATTGCTGACGAGTTTTCGCTTCCAAATGGCGTTACGACTCATAATTGTTATTTCGGCTATGCGCCATTAGATGATTATCTTGATTATACGGGGAATGATCTTATGGAATATTTAGGGCAAGACGGGAAAGTAGTAGGCATACACGGTGGCGACTCCCCCTTCTCTGAAAACCCCTCCGTCCCTACCGTCGACACTGCCAACAGCTCAGTTGAATATGACGCAACCGGCAATAAACTGAAAGTAAACATCACAGTCAAGGCTGACTGATTCCCAACTCTCGGTGTCGCTTCCAATGTCAGATAAAGTAGTTAGCACGCTCCTGCGTGCGTCCACGCGCGTGTGAGGTAACTACTCAGCGACACTACAAAAAAATTCATCCCTATGGGAAAACTATATTCATTAATTTCAGCCTTACTCCTGACTGTCAGTGCCTCATTTGCCGCCTCGCCCGACAGCTATGAGTGGTGGTTCGACCATGATGTGTCTTCCGCTCAGTCCGGTACAATTACCGACGGGAAAGTAGACTTTCAGATCGAAACCTCCGACCTTCCGAAAGGCATCCACTACTTCAACCTCCGTCTTGCGGATGGGGAGGGAGTGTATGGCACTGTCTACCGAAAGCTATTTCATGCGTTCGGTCCGGACAACGGCGCCATCTCCTATGAGTATTGGTATGACAACGACTTTGATGCAAAGGTGACGGGTGACATATCCACAGGAAGCAATTCCCTTGATCTCGATGTCTCTTCACTCCCCAAAGGTATCCACTACTTCAACATCCGTCTCGGTTATGGCGACGGGAGTTGGGGCGCAGTGTATCGCAAGATGTTCCATTCAATTGGTCCCGACAATGGCGCTATATCCTACGAATATTGGTTTGACAATGACTTTGATTCGAAGGTGGCAGGTGCCATCGACGCGGGAACCAACCACTTTGAACTCGACATCTCATCCCTACCTCCAGGTGCTCACTACTACAACATCCGTCTCGGATACGGCGACGGAAGCTGGGGCAGCGTCTACCGCAGGATGATTGTCAACATCGAAGGGTCCGTTAACGCTGTGGCCTATGAATACTGGATCGACAATGATTACAGCTCGAAAACCGAGGGTGCTTTCGCTCCCGGTGCCAACTCTTATACGGTAGACTTGACGGGAGTACGCCGCGGTCTCCACAGATTCAACTATCGCCTGATGACAGGCGAAGGAGTCTGGGGGACACCGTTCACGAGCTATTTCTATTCCGAGTCAAACGCTTCACGTTTTTCAGAATACGAATATTGGTTTGACAATGACTATGCAAACCGCAAGTCGTCGACAGTGAATGGCAATCCGGCAAGCTTTGAAGTTGATCTCTCCGGCTTTGACAAGAGCGGAGGTGCCCACTATTTCAATTTGCGTACACGTGACGGAGATGGCGACTGGAGTCCTGTCTACCATAAGCTTCTTGTATTTAACAAGACAGAAAAAAGAGTGCCAGTGATAGGCTACCGACATTATCTGGATAGCTCAGATCTCGGTTATGTGGAGGTAGAGCGTCAGTTTGTGGATTCTTATATGTTTGATGTCAACCTACCCGACAGCATTTATCCGAGTATAAAGAATCGTCGCCCTGCATTTGACGGCGACAAGGTATTTATAGCAGGTGCTGATAGCGTCAGCTATACAATGCAGATACGCACGGAGTTGGGTTGGGGTGCTCCTCAAAACTGGAAATTGGGAGTCTCAAACGATTTCTCCACTACTGCTGTGGGGATGGAGATAAACTCCAAGCATACTTTCAACGCTCCTTCCGGTCTTGAATTTGCTGCAATGAAATTCACGGCAAAAGGCGACTCATTATATTTCCGCTCCAATATTCCGGTCGCACTCGATATTTATAAGAACGGCGAAAATATTGTGTCGCTTACTCCTGCTCAAGTGAAGGGTATGGCGATGCTCAAACTTGATGCCGGGGATTACTTCGGTGTGCTCCATAGCGTGGAGGATACTGATGCGAAAGAATTTACACTTCATTTGATGGACACACCCAACAGTGTGCCTATGCCAATCATCACTTTTGAGAATGAGATGGTGAATATATCATGCAGACGGGCGGATGCCGTAATCCGCTATACGCTTGATGGTAATGATCCGAATGAAGAAAGTACCCTCTTTGTTGATCCGTTCCCGTTGAAGCGCAACGCCGTCATAAAGGCCATGGCATGGGTTCCGGAAAGTGATATAGATCCCTCCGGGATAGCCAGGTTCGAAGTCGATTCTTATCAAGTAGAGGCTCCTGTTGCTGAGTTTGACCTTGCAAATAGACTACTTACGCTGCAGAGCGAAACCAAGGATGCTGCCATACTTTATACAAATGAGTATGATCCGTCTGACAGTGTCGGCGGAGTATGGACCGATTATGTCGATCCAATCCGGATAAGGAAGAACTGCACGGTATATTCTCGAGCCATACTGGATGGATACAAAGATTCAGAAATCACAGTCACTGAAATCACGTCGCTTCCCGACAGCGTCCCGATGCCTAAGATCAACTTCGAGAACGGTATGGTGACCATAACCTGCGACGAAAGGGATGCTGAAATCCATTATACGCTTGACGAAAAGCGTCCGACTGCTGCAAGCACCCTATATGAAGGATCCTTCCTGCTTCGCCGCAACGCTACGGTCATGGCTATGGCCTTCGTGCCGGGGCTGGATATCGATACTTCAAGGGTTGCTACGCATGTGGTAGACTACTATAAGGTAGCGACTCCCAAGGGATCGTTTGATGTTCAGTCAAGATTGCTGACCCTCACCTGCGACACCGTAGGCGCGGCAATATTCTATACCTTAGATAGAGCAGGGGAGTGGACACCTTATTCCGACACGGAACGAATACGTCTCAGGAAGAATGGTACCGTATACGCAAAGGCAACTTTCGATGGCTATAACGATTCCGATATAGCTGAGATCGTGGTCAGCGAACTTCCGAATGAGGTTGTGCCTCCTGCCATAACCTGTGATGACAGTGGTCTTGTGGCGATAAGCTGTGATACGGAAGGTGCCAAGATACGTTATTCATTTGATGAGGAAGTGCCCACAATGGAAAGCACACTCTATGAAAATATGTTTACGATTACCCGTAACACAAGAGTGAATGCTTTTGCCTATGTGGAAGATCTTGACATTGAGCCTTCAACAGTCACTTCCATGCTTTTTGATATATTTAAAGTGGAAGATCTGCATTGGGACTTCAATCCGGAGTCAAGGGAACTGACCATTGAGTGTGACACAGAAGGCACACAGATACTCTACACATTTGATCCCAACGGTGAATGGTTGCCTTATTCAGGTCCTATACAGATCAGGAAGAATTGCACGCTATATGCCAAGGCTATACGCGATGGATATTATGATTCAAATACTGAGACCATCACAATCAATTCACTCGCAGACAGTGTGCCTGTTCCGGAGATTTCGTTTGCCGATGGTATGGTTGAGATCACCTGCGTCAACGATGAAGCCGAGATCCACTACACAATAGACGATGAGAACCTGACTGAGGCAAGCACACTCTACACGGAGCCGTTCCGTC
>CAYSMP010000016.1:0-36935 GCA_964432215.1 uncultured Sangeribacter sp. | reverse complement strand
ATAGACGATGAGAACCTGACTGAGGCAAGCACACTCTACACGGAGCCGTTCCGTCTCGACCGGAACGCCACCGTCCGTGCCTTCGCCCTCATCCCGGGTCTCGATATCGAACCATCCGATATAGAGACCATGGTCATCGACAGCTTCAAGGTCGCTTCCCCGACAGGGTCGTTCGATCCCGGGACAAGGTTGCTGACCCTCTCGTGCAGCACCGACGGGGCGTCTGTATCCTACACGTTCGACCAGGAAGGTGAGTGGATGCCCTACAGCGATCCAATCTCGATCACGCGCAACTGCACGGTATATGCCAAGGGATCGCGCGATGGCTGGAACGACTCCGACGTGTCACCGATACGGATCACGGAACTGGCCGACAATGTTCCCGCACCCGAGATCAGCTTCGAGGAAGGTATGGTGACTATCACCTGCGCCAACGACGCAGCCGAGATCCACTACACCATAGACGATGAGAACCTGACTGAGGCAAGCACACTCTACACGGAGCCGTTCCGTCTCGACCGGAACGCCACCGTCCGTGCCTTCGCCCTCATCCCGGGTCTCGATATCGACCCATCCGATGTGGCAGAGTTAACTGTAGATTCCTACATAGTGGCAACTCCTTATGGCGAGTTTGATACTGACTCAAGGATGCTTACCATCTTGTGTGATACGGAAGATGCTTCCATTTTCTACTCCTTTGATAGAGAAGGGGATTGGCAACCTCACTCAACCCCGATCGCAATTGAAGGTAACGGCATAGTATATGCTATTGCTACACGTGACGGATGGAATGATTCTGCAGTAGCTGAAATAGAAATTTCAGATATGCAGTGTGCTCCGGTAAGCATCAGCTATAATGGCCGCTATGTAAGACTGGAAACCGAAGAAGCCGGTGCTACCATACGCTATTCAACCGGCAATTCCCAACCCTCCGGCGGTATTGAATACACCGGTGAGTTTGATGCAGAAGGTCTCTGTACAGTACGTGCGGTAGCAGTCAAACCCGGATATATGAATTCCGGAGTAGCTGAGATGAGTATCACAAGATACGCAGACGAAGAACATGCCGAAACTTCTGCTATGGGACTTCTTTCATCAGCATTTGATTGGGACAATTCCGACCTACCTAACAATGTGGATACATACCGTGTGGAAGGATATCTCAACGATGCAGACTACGAATTCCTCCGCTCGATGAGGGCTCTTCGTCATCTCGATCTCCAGAAGGTAGCTGATGCGCATATTCCCGAGAATGCCTTCCTCAACTCAAAGCTGATATCCATCAGTCTGCCGGAAGACCTTACGGAATGCGGCGACAGTATCCTCTCAGGTGCTTCAAGCCTCAGTTCCGTGATATGGAACTCCAGAGCAATGAATGTAGAGGATGGACTGACACGAGGTCTTGTGAATCCTAACGTATTGCTATACGTACCGGCTGAGATAAGCGTCACACGTCCGTACGATCTCAATATCGTAAAGGGAGACGATGAGACTTCCGTAACACTCCACTATGGATATCCATATTATGCTGCCCGCGACTTCCGCGCCGCACGTGTCTCGCTCACCCATGAGTTCATGCAGACCACAAAGGTTGACACATGCCGCGGATGGGAAACAATAGTGCTTCCATTCTCGCCGACAAGCATCACCCATGAGGTCAACGGTCCGGCATTACCTTTTGCCGCTTGGAATGAAGATATCGATGGCGACAAACCTTTCTGGCTCTACAGCGCTACTTCCACTGGTTGGGAGGCTGCTTCCTCAATAGAGGCTTGTGTGCCTTACATAATCTCGATGCCTAACAATCCCGATTATGTCAGGGAGTTCAATCTGGGCGGAAAGGTTACGTTTAGTGCAGAAAATGTAGATCTCGGACCGGACAGCAGTTTCGCATACTCTTATCCATGGATGGAAGGCACTCAGTTTGATGGCACATTCATGCCGGTGGAAGAAACGGGAACGCTTTCGCTCAACGTCAACTCTACGGAGGGTGATCTCCAGCCCGGAAGTACATTTGTCGCTGACGTTGCACCCGTACCCTTCGGGGCCTACGTCAGCGGTGCTGCCGGAAGGAGGTCCATGCCTATCTTCGGAGACTCAAGCTCTGTCGATCTCCCGTTGATTGTCGATGCAGGTCTGCTGATAGAGACCCCGGCTCCCGGTGTGCTTAAGATTTGCAGCGGACGCAACCGCAAGGTAGCAGTCACTACCCTCACCGGCGTGACAATCCGCACACTACATCTCCGCCCGGGAGAAGCAGTCACTCTCGAAGGCCTCACCAGAGATCTATATCTTGTGGCAGGCAAGAAGGTGTTTGTAAAATAAGCCAAATGTGAAGAAAAGGTCCTTAAGGCCTTTAATGACCTTGAGGACCTTTTTACACTGACAACAATAACCCAAATAATAGAAATAAAATGAAGTTTATAAAGACCGTCATCGTGGCCGGAGCTCTTTTAGGTTCCCTGCCGATGGTGGCACAGAAACTTGAATCCCGCAACTTCACGGAGACCAATGATCTTAGGGCTCAATTGAAGGACACGGAAGTAATCGACGAGAATAGTGGCAAGCGTGCGGCTCTCATCAGGATATACACTCCTTTTCCAAACGATGTGCTTGGTTTTGATGCCGGTCTCTTCCAGATTCTCGGCCGCAAGCAGGCGGGGCCGGGCGAGGTGTGGCTATATGTACCGGAGCGCACACAGAAAGTTACAGTAAACCATCCTAAATATAGTCCGACAGTGATATGGTTTGAGGGTATGGAGGCTGAAGCCGGAAAGACATACACTGTCGAGCTCAATGTAGAGGGTCGCAATGTGGCCCTTATTGCCTCGACACCGGGAGCGGAGATAACGGTCGACGGTGAAGTACAGGGCAAGTCTCCTGTCAACATGCATCTGCCTCTCGGCTCCCACCTTGTGCGTGCCGAACTTGGCTCACTTCTTTTCGAGGATATAGTTACCTTGACTGCAGACGGAGGCAATCAGTTTAACCTGCAGATGGAAGATGAAAACCTCAAGTTTGGCGATGTAGACATAGAAGTGGCTGACGGTGCGGAACTCTGGTTTCAGGATGTACGCGAAGGCGTAGGGCAGCTCCACAAGCACCTGAAAGCCGGTAGTTATGTGATCACCGCCAAGTTGCCCGACCATGAGGACCAGACTACGGCTTTCACCGTGGAGGCCGGAAAGACGAAGACTGTCACAGCAACTCCTCCTGTGGCTCATCTCGGATACCTGGAACTTGTCACTGAACCTACGTATGGAGTTACGGTCATGGAGGGAGATTCCCTTGTGGATCTCCAGTCTACCATGCAGTTGCCTGTAGCCCGCTACGAGTATGACTTCTCTAAAAAGGGCTACTATCCCCAGACACGCAAGTTCCGTATCGAGCGTGGCGAGACCTTACGCGACACAATCCGCCTCGAAAAGATTCAATATGTGAAGAAGACCACCGGCTATGCAGCCGTCTCCTTCGCAGCTTCCGGAAAACCTTCAGTAGGTTTTACTCTTGGCGGCTATTACGAAAACGTCAACCTCGAAGTAAGCTATAACCTTGGTCTTGGACGAAGCAAGGAGGTCAGTTGGTATGACAGTAATGACCAGGTATTGAATGGACAATACACCTACCGAATGGATGAGATGGCAGTACGTGCAGGCTATCAATTGCGTTTTGCAGAACGTTTCGGACTTACTCCTCAGGTCGGCTTCATGATCCAACGTCTGGCAGCTAAATCGAAGACAGAGCCGGGTAATGGTTTCACACAACCTTGTGTTACGATAGGGGCACGCTTTTCCTATCATCCTGTGCAGCACGTTGGATTTTTTATTACTCCGGAATATGCAATTCCAATAGGAACAAAGGGTCATATAAATGAGGTCTTTAGCCAAGGCGGCCTAACGAGAGGTGGCATTAGAGGCTCGATTGGAGTTTCAGTATCACTTTAATAACATGCATAAGAAAAGATGAAAACAAGATATATCCTCGTAATGCTTGCCGCAGTTCTCGCCTCTGTAGGATTGCAGGCGTGTAGCGACAATTTAGAAGGTACTCTCGAACCTAAGAGAGAGACGCTTGTTCTGACGGTAGATGGGCATGACAAAGCCTTTACCGTAGATTACGGCGCAGAACCAAACAGCATTACGCTTAACGTGAAAAGTAATACACTTTGGAAAGTTGAGGTGGAGTGTGAGGGAGGATGGTGCACGACCAATAAGGTGACTGGGAGGCGCGACGAAACAGTCACACTGAGTATCCTTGAGAACATTAATAAGGAACGCAATGCATTTATAACGGTATACATAGTAGATGCAAACGGTGATAGAATCACATCCGAGGGACAGACCACAAGCATTATGATGACACTAAAGCAGGATGTCAGCGACGTGCGTCTCGCCCCGGCCTCGTTCGAGCCATTCAAACCTCAAGGTAATGAAAGGCAGCGAATGCAGATCGATGCAAATGTAGCTTGGACTCTCGACATAACTTATGAAGGGGATAATCCAACGGAATTCATCACCATAACCCCGACCGACGACCGAATGATATCGGAAGGAAACGGGAAATTCAGAGGTGACGGAAGTGCTACATTCGATATGACAGTGCTTGATAACCGTACAGCTGCAGAGCGTCGAGCTTTCATTAACCTGCAGAGTGTCACCGCATCATATTCTGTTGAGATTATACAGAATAAATCAGAATATACATTCGATGTTTCTGCTGACAAACGTACTGTTGAGCCGCAAGGAGGAACAGTGAGATTCGGTGTGCTTTCTTATTCAAAATGGACTGTGAGTTGTTCAGACCCTGATGTGACATTTTCTCCCGGTTCAGGAGAAGGTACCGGGGATCCGGAAACAACTATAGCAAATGTTTCGCCGAATGTCACGGACACTGTAAGGACAATAAAGGTGCATTTCCAACCAGAAAAAGAGAACTACATTCCTCAAGATATTGTCATCACCCAGCAGCCTTTCACTATGACATTCAATGTCAACCGAGGTTCTCTACCCGGAGTGGTGGAAAACGTAGAGGGTGAAACATACACCATCAACGTCAGCTCAACATTTAAGTGGAGAGTGACGAATACTCCAGACTGGATAAGTGTCACTCCGGATAATGACGATGGATCCTTAAATACGGTTACACTCGATGTCACGATTGCTCGAAACGTTACAAACAGTCAGAGGCCGGGAATCATCACAGTTGAACCCTTACTTACAAAATTCTATGAAGGGATTGAGATAGATCCGAGAAGCGTAGGAATAGTGCCTGACACGATTCATGTGATACAATATGGTGGCCAACAGCCGGCCATAAGCGTGCCATGGGTCAGCGATGGAATCACACAGGAGGAAGCGGTACTGAAATTCAATTACTATTCTCCATATGTGCCAATCGAAGGAGCCGGGCTTCAATGGAGGAGAGTTGGCGACACAGCATGGAACTCACAGGAAGTATCAATTACTGACAGATATAATGGAACTGTGACAGTAAGGCTTACCGGTCTTGATCCGGTGACCCGTTACGAGGCGCGTGGATACGTGATAGTAGGATCTCAAACACTGCCAGGATCCACGACAGAAGGCTTTACTACAGCCGGACGCTATCCCGGTTCCACTGACAACCCGACACCCTCCAGATAATTTGGATTTGAGAATTGAGAATGATGAATGATTGCCTGGCTTCACCCTGTGCAGTCCTCTCATTCTCAATTCTCCATTCTCAATTCTTCATTCTCAATTACATTAAACAATGAACAGACTAATCTTAACTTTATCCATAATCCTGTTTGGACTCTCTTGCTCTTTCGCAGCCAAGCCGAAGAATACTCCCGAACGAAATAAAGCCGAGAATATAATGTCGATGCCCGACGTCTACATATTTGGGGTAGGATTTGGAGGTGACGGCGAGGAGGCATATAATGCTGCCATTCACGATATGGTGAAGAAAATATCGCAGACTGTCAGCGGACACACTATAGGAAAAGTGACCGATGAAATGCAGTCTGACGGAAGCTTGACTACGACTGAACAATTCACGTCAGTTGTAGAAAGCTACACTACCCCGGCATCCCTGGAGGGTGTGCAGGTAATTTCCCTCGGTGGCGCACCAGATTTTGAGCGTTTCGTATATATGCCGCGCGAGAATATCCGCAAGATGTATGATCGTCGCAGAAACGGCGTGGCAGACCTCGCACGCTCCGGTGTCCGCGCTCGCGACAAAGGTAAGGTAGACGATGCCCTCCGCTATCTCTACCGTGCATACGTGCTGCTGCAAAGCCTTCCCAATCCATCCGAAGTGAAGGAAAAGATTGATGGCGAAGAGGAGACACTTGCCATCTGGCTCCCGGAGGCAATGCGCGATATTGTCAATAAGGTATCTTTCGGTATCGCTTCGGTTAGTAATGACGAGGTGGATCCGGATGGAGGCACGAAACTTGTGGAGCTCAACGTCAAGTATGACGGACAACCGGCTACAACCTGCACATTCAAGTATGGCACTGAGGCGGGGTATTCCTCTCTTATCACCGCCCGAGATGGAATGGCGATGCTCGAACTTGCACCGGACGTCCCAATGAAGCCGCTGAAGCTATACGTAGAGTATATATTTAAGAACGAAAATCATGCCAATGCCGAACTCAAGCCACTACTTGACTCTTTCAAAGGGGGAGGTCTTGTGGCCAATGAATTTCTGATCAATAATTCAAAGAAAGACCTCAAGGCCGACAAGAAGGAAGCCAAGGTTTTCCAGGAGCAAGTATCGGCCGGAGCCCATGAAGGGATCCTGGAACTTTCACACATTGAGGTAGCCCCTTATGTAGGGCTAATGGAGAAAATCATTTGGGCTATCAACAACCGGAAATATGACGATGTAAAGGAAATCTGCACTCCCGAAGGTTGGATGCTCTTCGAGCGATTGATGAAATATGGCAAGGTGAGAATACTTGGCAAGGCAACGCGCGATACGTATGAGTTCTATCCATATCGTGATGAGGTGATGTGTAGATCGGTGCCTATGTCGTTCACTTTTAGTAAAGGTCGTCAGTTCACCGAAGATGTAACATTCACTTTCAACAAAGACTTCAAACTGGCAAGCCTCGGTTTTGGCCTTGGAAGCATCGCACGCAAGGATATTTTTGCCAAGGAGGGGGCTGCATGGACCGACGACAAGAAGATGGTGCTCGTCAACTTCCTTGAAAACTACCGCACAGCTTTCGCACTCGGTATGCAAGATTATATAGAAAGTATCTTCGACGATGATGCTGTGATCATTGTGGGTCACGTCACAAAGAAGCTGGAGAAAGTAGGGGGTGCTGACGGGATTGGATTGGCACAGAAGGAGCATGTGACCTATACCCAAAAGACCAAGAAAGAATATATGGAGCAGCTACGACGCTGCTTTGCCAGCCAGGAATTTATCAACCTTCGTTTTGCTGACACCGACGTAGAGCGTTCGGGAGTGGGAGGCGAGACATATGCTCTGCAGCTGAAGCAAGACTATGTATCGCAGACCTATGGCGATCAAGGCTATCTATTTTTATTTGTAGATTTCAATGATCCTGACAAGCCGTTGATTCATGTCAGGACTTGGCAACCGGAGCGTAATCCGGAGCTTACCCCAAATTTGCCACCTGATCATCCACGTGCCGGTATTTTCTCCCCGGCTTCTTTTTAAAGAATTAGATAAGCGATTCCCTATGCCAAGGGAGTCGCTTTTTTTTTACAGTTTATCAGAATAAGGTGTAGGCAGAGACTTTCGGGTGTAACTTTGCATCATGAATCATCCAAATCAAATAATTTATAATGGAAACAACAATCAAAATAGAACGCTCGGAAGTGTTCAGCCAAGTGGCACGTCGCACTGAATGGCAGGGCACGAGGGATCCGGAAGACCGGGACTATGACCGACTGGCAATGTCGGATGCCGACAAAACTTTATTCCAATCTTTTTTCGACGAAGCTGCCATGCATGCCGTTGACATATGCCGCCCATTCCTTCGACGTGTGTCTAATACCGACGAAGCACTGACCCTCACGATATGCGTCACAGATGGTCCTGACATGGACGGACTGGGGAAAACGATGGAGAATATGCTGACAGCTCATGTCTTAGGTCTATGGCAAGAGATTGTGAGTCCCTCCAGAGCCGAAGTTGCGTTCCTGCGCCGCGACGACTATGCTCTCAAGCTTCAGAGCCTCCTTTACTATCATCCGGCTCCACACCGCTCCCTCGGATAATCTCATAAGAATTATAAATCAATCCAACAACTTCACAACACCCATGCTAATTACAGTAACAATCGACATCCACGAACTGGTATACGACATCCAGAACAAAACCTATCTCACCGGACGCAGCCGAGGAGATGGCAAGAATTATCGTCAGGTAGCCCTGATGCAGGTCAACAACGACGACGAAAACTACAATCAGATCATGCGAAGCATAGGAAATGCATTGGCAAAAGTAAAGTCTGAACTCTCAGAGGTACTCAACGACAATTCATCCCAGTGCAACAACACGCTGCAGGTAGACACATCTATAGTGACACTTCAACTCCAGATGCCCGGCAATTTCAATAATGCCGCGACAGACTCCATCATGGCGGCCATACATCAGTTTATCGTAGCCTACGTTACCTCCGAATGGTTTATGATCACCAACAAGGCCGATACAGAAGACTATGCAAATCTTGCGGAGACAAGCCTGGAGATGCTGAGAGAATCAATATGCAAGCGCAAGAAACCTTCACGCACCCTCCCTGCCGAAGAGCCACCGGTTGCTGAATGATCAATTATGAAGGATTTTTGCATTAAGTCGGAGGAAGTGATAGCCGACGTGCGCAGTGCCGCCTGGCTGGAATCGGAGCTGCATCCGGATCTCGACAAGCACCGTCGCCATCAGATGGCCGACATCTGTGAGACCGACAATGTGGAGCAGGTATGGAGAGTCCTTGGCATTGCAGTGGCGGAGGTGCGCCTGGCACTGCAGCGGATTATGGAGTCTCCAACAGGACTGAGCCAAGCCAATGAATTGGATAGGCGGCAGGAATGGAACTTCACTTTCAAGTTTTCTCTTTCTCCGGTCGTGCAGTCGTTTCTGAAGGAAAAAGTGCATGAATATTTGGTCGCTTCGGTGATGGCTGACCGCACAGCAGTGATAATCCCTCAATGTAGCCGAATATGGCAGGAGCGGGCTGAAGAAGCCCGCTCCGAATTGTATGGGATAGCTGCAACGCTGCGGGCACCGTATTCACCGGTGCGTCGTCCGCTTTGGCCTATGTAGCTTGCCGGTTATTCTATCGAACGCAGTTCACCGGTATAGGTATCCATTACGAAGCCCTGCACATTGACACCGGTCGGCGGCATCAATGGATGATGAGCGATGAGCTCCACCGTCTCTTTGACTGCTTCATCCGTATCATCAAATCCGTGAAGCCACTCGTCAAGATTTATGCCGCAATGCCGCATAAGTGTGATGTGTTCTTCACTTACACCCCGCTCTTTCATCATGTGGAGCAGCTCCTTGGCATTCATTCCCTGGACACCACATCCTGTATGGCCGATTACCATTACTTCATTGACTCCCAGTTCATAGATAGCCACAAGAATTGAACGCATCGTAGAGTCGAAGGGATTGGTGATAGTTGCTCCGGCATTCTTGATGATCTTTACGTCGCCATTGCGCAGACCGAGGGCGGCCGGTAGAAGTTCTACCAGGCGAGTGTCCATACAGGTCACGATAGCTATTTTCTTATCGGGATACTTGCTTGTCGCAAAACGTTCGTAGCCTTTTTCGGCTACGAATTTTTTGTTGAATTCTTTCAGTTCATTAATCATGGGGAAGGGGTGAGTTTTAAGTTTTAAGTGTTAAGTGTTAAGTTTTAAGTGTTAAGTGTTAAGTGTTGAGTGTTAAGTGTTGAGTGTTAAGTGTTGAGTGTTAAGTGTTAAGGGTTGGAGTTGAAGCGTTCGCGATATTCTCGTGGTGTTAGACCGGTGTGGCGCTTGAAGAGACGGGAGAAGTAGGAGAGGTTGTCGTAGCCGAGTGTGTAAGCAACCTCTTTGGTCATCATCGGTTCGGCTGAAAGCATCAGCATTGCTTGCATCATCTTGCGGTCAATGGCAAACTGCGCCGGCGTGCAGCCCATTTCTTTCTTAAAGAGGCGTATGAAATGATCGGTGGTCATGTGTACGCTTTGGGCGAGAATGTCGATGCGGACACTGTCGGAGGTTGATGCATTTATAGATTTGATTGCTTCGCGTATGCGTGAGTCTTTCACATCATACTTGGGAGTCGCCTCCTTCACAAAACGGCTGAGAAGCTGGCATATGATACCGATTGACTCCATGCGCTCCCATACAGGGCGTTCGCGGTTGAGGCGTACACAGTCGATGAGGGAGGTATGGTTGTCGTAGATGCGAGGATCCGGTGCTTTCAGCGCCATTGCGGTATTATTCTCACATAGGGCCCGAAAGAGGGTTAGATCGAGAGATAGCCCCTGGAGCTCAAACGGAAAGTCATACTTGTCGATAAGGCTATCGCCGCCTGACACCTCTTCATAGATGTGGACATAATAATGGCAGAAGCGGCAGTCGCATGCATCAGAATGGCACGTGAATGCCGGTATGATATACATGTGGCCAGGCGTAAGCAAATGTTCGTTTCCGGATATCGTGACAGTAGCGGTCCCCTCAGTGACGTAATAGATACGTGTGAAAGGACTTGTGATATCCTTGAAATTCCAATCGGCCTCGTGTACGGCATGCCCGACATTAAGCATCAACAGATTGCTCTTCATGATGCAAATTAAATAAATTTTCCCAATATTTGCAAATCCGATGTCGATTTTGTGCCATCTTTTTATCGAAAAAATGCACTCCTATGAGAATCATAATGACTAATTTTGCAAACCCCTCTCCCCAACCTCACAACCTCACAACTTCACAACCCCACAACTCACAACCAACCATGCAATACAGAGAAATCGGAAATACCGGGATGAAAGTATCCCAACTTAGTTTCGGAGCATCGTCGCTCGGAGGAGTATTCCACGATATCGACGAAGGAAAAGCCATTGAGGCTGTATATGCCGCCATTGAGGGTGGTATCAATTTTATTGACGTTTCACCCTACTACGGACACTATAAGGCTGAGACTGTGCTTGGAAAGGCTCTACGTGGAATACCGCGAGAGAAATACTATCTTTCCACGAAAGTAGGGCGCTACGGCAAGGACGGTGTCAATACTTGGGACTACTCCGGGCGCAGGGCGCAGGAGAGTGTAGGGGAGAGTATGGAGCGTCTTGGTATAGACCACATAGACCTTATCAACGTTCACGACATTGAGTTTGCCGACCTTGAGCAGGTTGCGAAGGAGACGCTCCCTGCTCTTGTGGAGCTCCGCGACAAGGGGACAGTGAGCCATGTAGGCATCACCGATCTGCAGCTTGAAAACCTGAAATGGGTGATCGAACATACTCCCGCCGGTACGGTAGAGAGCGTGCTCAACTTCTGCCATTATTGTCTCAACGATGACAAACTTCTCGATTTTCTCCAATTCTTTGAGGAGCGGGGAATAGGCGTCATCAATGCTTCCCCTCTCTCGATGGGGCTTTTATCAAGCCGAGGTGTGCCTGACTGGCATCCGGCGCCGCTCCCTCTTGTAGAAGCCTGCCGAAAGGCGGCTGAATACTGCCGCGAAGTTGGGTATCCCATTGAGAAACTTGCCGTGCAGTATTCAGTAGATAATCCCCGGATAGCCACTACTCTCTTCAGCTCAGCCAACCCCGACAATGTACGCCGCAACATCGCCTACGTCGAAGAGCCTGCTCCCGCAGACCTGGTAGCCAAAGTGCGCGAAATTATCGGCGCCCAGCAGCGAGTTTCATGGCTTAATTCCTAAGGTGTGAAAATCTCACGCTGAGGAGCAAAGGGCTCGCTGAGTGTCATTGTTACGATGGTGTGAGGAAGCAAAGAAGCGGAGGTTCTCTCGCTTCGCTCGCGGTCCGATAGTCAACATGTGCGGAAAAGATATTTAAATTTATTTTTTTTGTAAAATGATTTTATGAAGGAGATAAGTGCTTATGAGTTAAATAAATTAAGTAAGGAGATTATAGCGGCAGCTATAGAGGTACATCGATATTTTGGTCCAGGTCTGCTTGAACACACCTATAGGGATGCCCTTGTAGTGGAACTTAATCTACGAAATATTGAAGCTCGTAAGGAGGTCGTTATCCCATGTGAATATAAAGGATTCAAACTGGATTTAGGCTTCCGTGCAGATGTCATCGTACAAGATTCCATTGTAGTGGAGCTTAAAGCGACGGCAGATGATAATCCTGTCTTTGCAAAGCAACTATTTACTTATCTAAGAATTACTGATAAGCGTCTTGGTCTTCTCATAAATTTCAATAAGGGAAGGTTGATAGATGGGGTAACCCGAGTAGTGAATAAATTTCCCGATTGAAAGGTAATGGACCGCGAGCGGAGCGAGAGAAACTCTGCTGCATTGCTGTCTTAATGTGACAGGTGAAATAGAAACTTAAATACTTAGCGAGCCCTTATGCTTCTCTGCGTGAGTTTTGTGCCCGCGATAATTATGATAATAAATATGACAATAATAGATGCGCATGCGCATTTGTGGCTGCAGCAGTATGCTGAGGTGCCGGGTGGAGGAAGAGTGCGCCAATTGAAGAATGGGCGCGCTGACTTCTTCGGCGAGGAGCGCCAGATGCTCCCCCCATTCATGATTGATGGCCGCAACAGTGCCGAAGTGTTTCTCTCTAATATGGATTACGCGCAGGTGAGCGCGGCTGTCATCACACAGGAATTTATCGACGGTAACCAGAACGCATATCTTGAGGATGTACAGACGCGTTTTCCCGACCGTTTCCTTTGCTGTGGTATGTGCCATTATCTTCGCCCCGGTTTTCTGCATGAAGCGGAAAAACTGATAGCCAAAGGTTTTAAAGCCATAGCTATTCCGGGCCATCGTCTGCCCCTCGGTAAGAGCGACCGTGTATGGCTCAACAAAGGGGAGATGATGGATATGTTCCGACTTATGGAACGGAAAGGAATCATTCTCTCAATCACTCTCGCTGACGGCGACCTGCAGGTAGCGGAAATGGAAGACGTAATCGCTGCGTGTCCTGACCTGAAAATCGCCATCGGCCATTTCGGTATGGTTACCTGTCCGGGATGGCAGGAGCAGATAAAGTTGGCACGCCATAAAAACGTGATGATTGAGTCGGGAGGCATAACGTGGCTCTTCAACTCCGAATTCTACCCCTTCGAAGGTGCTATCAACGCCATCAAGGAGGCTGCTGACCTCGTGGGTATTGAAAAATTGATGTGGGGTAGCGACTATCCCCGCACCATAACCGCCATCACCTACCGCATGAGCTATGATTTCGTCCTGAAGACCGACCGCCTCACCGATGCAGAGAAGCGTGCTTTCCTCGGCGAAAACGCCCGCCGCTTCTACGGCTTCGGCGAATTGCCGGAATTACCTTATATCAAAAATATGTCGGAATAAAATATTTCAAGATTAATCATGATCAATCACGATCAATCACGATTAACCTCGATTAATCTTGAATAATCATGATTAATCAAGATAAACCAAAATAACTATGAAACAGATACTGATAGAAGATAAAGAAAAAATAAGCATAGTTGATAAAGAGATGCCCGCTTTGAAGCCCGGTGAGGTGCTCATCAAGATTGGATTCGTTGGCTTCTGCGGATCAGACCTCAATACGTGGCTCGGCCAGAATGCTCTCGCTATCTCTCCGGTAGTGCCCGGCCATGAGATCGGAGGAACTGTCGAAGAAATAGGTGCCGACGTTCCTGAAGGGCTTTTCCACAAGGGTATGCACGTGACCGTCAATCCCTATACAGCTTGTGGCAAGTGCCCATCCTGCCGTCGCCGTCGTCCCAACACTTGCCGAGACAACCAGACCCTCGGCGTGCAGCGCCACGGCGCCATGCAGGAGTATATCGCTGTGCCATGGGAAAAAGTCGTTGAGGCAGATGGCCTCAGCGTAAAAGAATGTGCGCTTATTGAGCCTATGAGTGTCGGTTTCCACGCCGTTTCGCGTGGCGAAGTCACCGATATTGACACTGTGATGGTGATCGGTTGCGGTATGATCGGTCTCGGCGCCATCGTGCGCGCATCGCTTCGTGGTGCCAAAGTGATAGCCGTAGACCTCGACGAGAAGAAACTCGAGCTCGCCAAGCGTCTTGGAGCCACCTACGGCCTTGACTCCACCAAGGAGGATTTCCACGACCGTCTGATGGAACTGACCGGCGGCGATGGCCCTGACGTAGTCATTGAGGCAGTCGGAAGCCCATTCACCTATAATCTCGCCGTCAATGAGGTTTCTTTTGCAGGGCGCGTAGTTTGCATAGGCTATTCCGCTCAACCTGTCACTTTCCAGACCAAACTCTTCGTGCAGAAGGAACTTGACATCCGCGGCTCACGCAATGCCCTCCCCGAAGACTTCAAGGCCGTAAAGGAATACATGAAGCGCGGTACATGTCCGGTGAATTCACTTGTATCTGCAATCATCAAGCCTGAGCAGGCCGCCGATATTCTCGCCTATTGGAATCTCCATCGTGGCGATGTCTTCAGAATCCTCGTCTACTTCAACGATTAATGAATAATCGAGAATAATCGGGATTAATCTCTATTATTCTTGCTTAATCCCGATTAATCCCCACAACAATGATAACGATGACAACTCCCACAACCGGCTATCCCGTAAAAAAATTTGGAATTCCGACCAAACGCTATGTGCAGACGCTGACCATCAGCGATGACCCTGAGCTTATAGAGCTTTACAAGGCATGTCACACACCTGAGGGAAACTGGAAGGAGATTCGCGAAGGAATACGCGAGGTCGGAATCCTTGAGATGGAAATATATATCCACGGCAATATCCTGACGATGATAGTCGAGACTCCATTGGATTTCGATTGGGAAAAGGGGATGGCTCGCCTCGCAACCCTTCCGCGTCAGGCAGAATGGGAAGCCCACGTGGCAAAATACCAAGATTGCGATCCGGATGCTCCATCCGACAAGAAGTGGCAACTTATGGAACGCATGTTCCGACTATACGATTAAGTCTTGAGTCATCAGTTTTGAGTCTTCAGAATGAGGCCAAGCCACTTAAATAAATAATTAAAGCGCATCGGGATTGCCCGATGCGCTTCTTTTCTGTCTAATCAAAAACTATTTGATCGCTGATCATTTAATCGTTACTTAACGATCTTTTTGCCGTTGAGTATGTATACCTGACCCTCAACAGGACGCTCTACGCGGATACCCTGGAGATTGAAGTATACGCCTTCCTTCTCTGCCTGGATGCCGTTGACAGCAGTAGTAGAGATTTCGAGGCTTTCTCCAAGGCCACCCTGAGCGTTGGCTGAACGGATGCTCCACTTGGCGTTTGCGTCGTCGGCAGCATATGCTTCGCCGTCGGTCACGATGGCTGCAAGTTCACCATCCTTGAAGAGAGCGTATGCAGATGCGCCTTCTACGGGTTCCCATGTGATCATACCATTGTTGATTGTAGCCTTAGGAGCAGCTACCTGAACGCAGAGGGCAGCCGGATTCCATTCTGGGAATACCTTGTCGAGTGTGTACTCGGCTGCCTGCTCAGCTGTAAGGATAGTCTCCATTTCGTTGACGTTGTCGCCCTTGATGAAGGTCATCACGTGTGATTCAGGTGACACTACATTGCCTTCTGCATCCTTAGTGTTATATTCTACGAATGCCTTTGCAGCTACGTTCATGCCGTTTGCTGTCCAGCGTGCGGAGTTGAGCTTGTCGTCGGTCAGAGTGGTGTTGATGTATGCGCAACGCGGTTCGTTGCTCCATGCGCGGCCATAGTTGAACTTCTGTGCATGGTTGACGATTGTACAGTTGTCAAATACATAGCCATACATGTCGCCTGCCTTTGTAGAAGGAGCTGTGATGGTGCATTCGCCGGTTCCGTCGAGTTTGCGCTGCTCTACAGTGATGGTTGAGTTAGTCATGAACATTGTGCCCTCGCCGCAGAAGAAGTCTACTGTGCCGTGGATATCAGAAGTCTCCCAGTAATATGTACCGTTCACATTATTGGTGTAATATGTGTCCTGATATGAGAGGAGTGTCACATTCTTGACAGCTGTGTTGATACCCTTGTCCCAGAATGCAACTGCGCGTCCACCTGCGAGGCCTGCATCCTGAGCTCCGTAGTAGTCAAGAGCGTTCTGGATAGTGAGGTCCTGCATATAGAGGTTGGAGCCTGTGTTCATGAGGGTGGCAGTCTGAGCGATGCCTTCAGTAGTGTAGTGGGGTGCGTTGCGGATGATGGTCTTGTCCATGCTCTGGCCGATGAGTGAGATGTTGTGGCCTGAGAGGTTGGTCAGTACGGTCTCGCGGAGATCATATACTCCGTCGGGAACAAAGATATAAGAGCGTTCAGCCTCGCGGTCGGAGTTTACAGCGCTTACTGCTTCGATCACGTCGAGAAGTGACTGAGCATCGCCCGGCTTCACGAAATACCAGTTGCCCTCAGAAGCATAGTTCACCTCGGCGTTGTTCATGATCTTGACGGAGTGGATGTAGAGCTCGCCTTCAGCCTCGAATGTAAGAGTGAGGAGACCCGGCTCGCCTTCATACTGGAATGCAACTACCTCGCCGTCAGTCTCTGTTGTTGACTTGGCAGGAACTGTAGCCACTTCGTTGCCCTTGGCATCTGTCACCTTGATGTTTGTGCCGTAACCGTAGCGGCAGAGTGCGATGGAGACAGCAGCCTTCGGGCCTGTGAGCAGTGTGATGACGTCACCGTCCTTGAATGCCCAGCCGTGGGTGGTGTCGTGGAAGTAACCGTTTTCAGTGTTGAATGCCTCGTGGTCGGCGGGATCAAATGATGCGTCGTTGAGAGCAAACTCATATTTCTTGTGGGTAGAAGCTGTCTCTATTTCTGAAGCACGGGCGTAGAGGCTCATATTGTCAGTTACGATCTCATCCACAGTGGCCTTGCGTGCGTTGGCAGGAGCAAGATACCATCCGCGAACCTTGTAGCCTTCCTCAGCGGCAGCGGTATTGTAGTCAACAGCAAACTCCTTGATCGGAGTGTCCTTCTCAACAATCTGGCTTCCCATTTCAGTCTTGGTGTCAGTATCGTAGTAAGTGACTGTGTAGCCGGGACGATTGATGAACTTAGCGATGTAATTAATGCTGATTTCACCCAAAGATACCGGGATTGTAACGTAGCACTCATCCCATTCCCATGGATTTATACAATCTTTCTGTAAGAGTTCATAAACGATATCACCAACCTCACCCTTTATGGGCGTTACATCTGTAAGGGGATTCTCTTTCGAGATCATAGTTGCGTCCCAAGGCAACTCAATTGTAGCGGTATAGCTTTCGCCATCAGCTTCGAAGATGTCTTGAACGCTGTATTCCACACCGTTGGCCTTGAACGAACCGAGCATCGGGAGTTCCTTCTCTGTTCCGGAGAGTGTACCCTCGATCACTACGTTGCGGAAACCTACGCGCTTGCCTGGATTGAGGTTGTAGAGATTGATGAGAAGGGCACATGCACCGTCACCGGGAGTAGCACCTGTCACTTCGTAGCTGCATTCGCTCACGTTGGGAGTGGCGTTATCGCGCTGCGGCTTCACCTCCTTGGCGAGTTCCACGATGGTCTTGTCGGGATTCTCCCATGCCACGTCTACGTAACCCATGTCGGTACCGAAGCGTGTCATCTCAAATGATACCTTTGTCGGAGTAAATTCCAGGCCGAAGTTAGGCTGGAGCACGAATCGGATGGCGTTGGACTCTTCAGCTGCGGAAAGGTTTGAGACTACGCCAAACCATGTCATGTCAAGATGTTTGTTGTCCTTACCATCGAGGGTAAGTTCGCTGCCATATGTCACCTTTGATGCCATGAAATAGTCAGCGCAGTTGATATCGGCTTTCTGACCTTCAGTGCCGAGATCCAAAGTGAAGGTTGCTTTCACCGACTCGTTGTCGAGAGTGGCAGGACCCTTAGGTGCTTTCTGCTCTACTGTCAGTGATTTGTAGTAATTGTTGTCGTTGGTAGATACTACGGCTACGTATCCGCGCTCTACGTCGGAGAACTTTGCCTTGTAGGTGTTGGTGTTGTTCAGTTCTTCGCCGCCTCCGATGGTGTAGTAGGAATAACCGGGATAGCCTTCTACTGTCACTACGTCTTCGGTGGAGATGACTGGAATACGGAACTCAGCGCCTGTGCGCACTTGGATGTTGTCGCCGTTGTTGCGGAAGGAAGCTCCGTTTGAGAGGACTGTCATTTCAAGTCCCCCTTCTGATGCTTTGACTGTTCCGGCTTCGCTTGAGCCTGAGAGTGCCATAGTGGCTTCCATCACTTCGGCATTGGCGTAGCTCCAGATGCCTGTTGCGTCTTGAAGCACGTCGCCTTCAGCGGCTTCCGCGCGGGTAGCCGCCGGAGCCATCATCGCGTTGAGAGCGACGCCTCCGCAAAGCGTGAAGGCAACTCCTGCGATAAGGGCTCCAAAATGTTTGATTTTCATAAATGTTAGTGTTTTAGGTTGTATTGGTTAGTACAGATTGCAAAGATAAGCATAATTTCCTGATTTTTAAAATTTCGGTCAATTTTTTATGAATTTTTTAAATGTTTTTTCAATCAAGATGTTTCTGCATCTCTCTTCCTATGCAATCAACTCGAGAATTTCTTGATTATAACCTCCGGGCGCGTCCCCGCGCGTCCTATCCTAATTTTTCTGAAGGCTCTCCCCAATAAAATTTATCAAAATAAGGGATATCCCCCTACTCTTCAAGCTATCTTTGCGCAAAAAAACTATGCAAAATACTTTCAAAAGAGCTTCCGCGGCCTGGAACCGCATGGATACCTTCCGCTCGGAACGAGCTCGGTGTAAACGTTACGTCTATGGCGACCAATGGGATGACATAATCTACGATGGTTCACGTATGGTGACCGAAGGCGAATATATCCGACAGTTAGGACAGATACCTTTAAAAAACAATATCCTCCGTCGTATTCTACGCAATGTCACCGGTCTTTACAGATCGCATTACAAAGTGCCGTTGCTCTCTTCCAAAGACAGTGGACTGACAGGTAGGAAACTCCGGGAAGCAAATAATGCGAGACGACGTTGGTTTATTGAAAATCACATGGAAGAATTCGCTCCCCGCCTCTTGGAGGAATTTCTAATTTCCGGATTGGTCGCCGTGAAGGTAGATGGACGCGACATCCTCCCCGTCACGCCCGATAATTTCTTCTTTCACAGTGATGGCTACGACCCTCGAGGACGCGACGTTGACCTTATAGGGGAAGTGCATCACGTGAGTTTCGGAACTCTTCTGGAGAGATTTTGCGAATCTTCTGATGATTACCGGCGGATTGCTGAGGCCTACAGTGCTCCGATGCGCTCTGATGGCAACTGCCGTATCTTGGAGGTGTGGCAGAAAGAAACTCGGATATTCGGGTTGCTGCATGATGACACGGCGTCTACACTCAATGTAGTGCCGATAGATGCCTATGAATCTTCCTCTGCGTCTCTTCTACCGTCTGGAAAGGTGAAGACTGTCATCAAGACTGAATGGTGTTGTCGTTGGTATACTCCCGACGGCACCATGCTTCGTGAAGAGGATCCTATGGAGAAGCATCCATACGTATTTAAGGTCTATCCTTTCATCGATGGAGAGATACACTCTTATATCAGTGACCTGATAGATCAGCAGCGCTACGTCAACCGTCTCATCACTCTCTACGACTTCATCATGAAGTCGAGCGCGAAGGGTGTGCTTCTTTTCCCGGATGAATGCCTCCCTTCCGGAATGGACCTGCAAGATGTGGCCGACGAGTGGAGCCGTTTCAACGGAGTGATCCCCATACGAGCCAGGCCTGGTGTGCCACTCCCTACGCAGGTGAGTGGCAACGCTGCTAATATCGGCATCACCGACCTGCTTAAAATTGAGATGCAGATGCTTGAAGACATAAGCGGTGTCTCACCAACCCTACAGGGCAAACTCCAGACCAACTCTACCAGCGGCACTCTTTTTGCCCAACAGAACGAAGCTGCACTTACCTCCCTCCTCGATATCCTCCGCTCTTTCACCGACTTCCTTCGCCAATTAGCTGAAAAGTATTAATGGCATGTAAGGCTTGCAACATTGCAACATAAATGTCCGAAATAAGTATATTTTTCGTTGAAATATTTCAATTTATTGCCGAAATCCTAAAATTTATACTATCTTTGCAATGTGATAAGACATGAGTCTTCAGTCTTGAGATTGCGGCCAAGCCGCTTGAGATGAAATGCGTAGCTACTGAAGACTTAAGACTTAAATATAAATTCAAAATTCATTAATATGGCAATCAATCTTCAAAAAGGACAGCGCATCGAAATAGGCCTTGAAAAGGTAGGTGTTGGTCTTGGCTGGGACCCAAACACAAGTACTGGTTTTGACTTCGACTTGGACGCTTCGGCATTCATGCTTGGGGAAAACAAAAAACTCCCTCTCGACGAGTTTCTCGTATTCTACAACAACCAGGTTTCTCCCGATAAAGCTGTAGAATCATCAGGCGATGACCGCACCGGCGGCAATAGCGACGGCGGGGATGACGAGACCATAACTGTCGACCTCTCAAAGGTAGATCCCCGAATCAACGAGATTATCTTCACCGTAACTATCCACGAGGCAGAGCAGCGTCGCCAGAACTTCGGACAGGTCCACAACTCCTACATCCGTATCTACAACGCCCTCACCAACGAGGAAATAGCCAAGTATGACCTCGATGAAGACTTCTCCATAGAGACGGCAGTGGAATTTGGACGCCTCTACAAGCGCGGCGGCATCTGGAAATTCGAAGCTATGGGTAACGGCTACAAAGGCGGCCTACAGTACTTCGTCGATAAATACGTTGGGTAGGTCTTAAGTATCGAGTCTTAAGTCTTGAGTCTTGAGTCTTATGTCTTAAGATTGCGGACAAGCCGCTTGGATTGAAATGCGTAGCCTCTGAAGACTGAAGACTCAAGACTGAAGACTAACAACTCAAGACTAAAGACTGAAGACAAAATTCTAAATTCTCAATTCTAAATTATACTATGGCAATTCGTCTTGAAAAGGGCCAGCGCATCAACCTCGAAAAGGGGAATGGCTCTAAACTCACTCAATTCTGCGTAGGATGCAACTGGGGTGCCATTGTCAAAAGCGGTTTCCTCGGGCTCGGCAAGACTGTCGAAGACGTAGATCTTGATCTCTCCTGCGTTATGGTCGACAAGAACGGCCGCCTCGTAGACCACATATACTCACCACTCTACCGCATGGAGTTCCTCTCCCGCTATGGCATGCCCGCCGGCAAGGTTGACTCTACCGACGGTGCCTTCCACCACAGTGGCGACGACCTTAAGGGGGACCAAGCCGGCGATGACGGTCTCGACAATGAGATACTTACCGTAGACCTCAACCGTGTCAGCCCCAACGTAGAGCAGATATTCTTCTTCCTTAATAATTGTGGAAAGGAAGATTTCTCCCAGATTCCTTATGCATCTATCCGCATGTATGAAGGAACGCCGACTAAAGTTAAAGAGGTATTCGCATCTTACGATGTGGCCGCCGAACCCCAATACCGCGGTATGACCGCTCTCATCATGGGTAAGCTCTACCGCCGTAACGGCGAATGGAAGTTTTCTGCCATCGGCGACGCCTTCCCCGACCCCAACATCTGTGAGACCATCAAGCGCATCGTCACCACTTACGCTAAGTAAGTCTTGAGTCTTGAGTCTTGAGTCTTAAGTCTTGAGTCTTAAGTCTTAAGATTGCGGACAAGCCGCTTTGATTGAAATGCTTAGCCTCTGAAGACTGAAGACTAAAGACTAAAGACTAAAGACTAAAGACTGAAGACTAAAGACTGAAGACTAAAGACTAAAGACTGAAGACTGAAGACTGAAGACCAAATTCTAAATTCTGAATTACTATGAGAAGACTCCCAGTATATCTTTTGCTCGATACCTCCGGCTCAATGTTCGGAGAGCCAATCGAAGCCGTTAAAAACGGCGTACAGGTACTCGTCTCCACCCTGCGTCAGGATCCCTACGCTCTTGAGACAGCCTACCTCAGTATCATAACCTTCGACAGCTCGGCTCAGCAGGTAACACCCCTCACCGAACTCTCTGCTTTCCAGCAACCAAACCTTACGGCTTCCGGTTGCACCGCCCTTGGCGAGGCTCTTTCGCTCCTGACCAAGAAAGCCGACCAGGAAGTCACCAAGACCACAATGGAAAAGAAGGGGGACTGGAAACCCCTCGTATTCATAATGACCGATGGCGAACCTACCGATGATCTCAACAAGGGTCTGGCCGACTTCAAGAAAGGGAAGTGGGGTATGGTAGTGGCTTGCGCTGCAGGCGCGGGAGCCAATACCGACACGCTGAAGAAAATCACCGAATGCGTTGTTCAGCTCGACACAGCCGACAGTGCCACCATCAAGGCATTCTTCAAATGGGTATCTGCCAGCGTAAGCACAAGCTCCATGAAAGTCGACGACGGCTTCGGTGAACCCACCGGCCTTTCCGAGCTTCCCCCGCCACCCCCTGAAGTGAATATCGTAGTGTGAAGACTAAAACCATGCGTCGCCTCCCAGTATATATCCTGCTCGACACCTCCGGCTCTATGCGCGGAGAACCGATAGAATCCGTAAAGGTGGGGCTCGAGACAATGCTCTCGAGTCTACGCCAGGATCCATTTGCCCTCGAATCGGTCAGCATCAGTATCATCACTTTCGATAAGGAGGTGAAGCAGATACTTCCGCTGACTCCCCTCGACGAACTCCAGCTTCCCGAGATCATAACTCCCGAGAGCGGTCCCACCCACACCGGTCTGGCTCTCCAGCTGCTATGCGATAAAGTGGATCAGGAAGTCACACTCAGCACCCCCGACCGAAAAGGGGACTGGATGCCACTGCTCTTCATTATGACCGACGGCAAACCTTCCGATATCCAACTCTATCGCCAGATGATTCCGGAAGTCAAGAAACGCAAGTGGGGCACTATCATCGCTTGCGCCGCCGGCATGAACGCCAAGACCGAACCTCTGAAAGAACTCACCGACCAGGTCTATTCCCTTGATACCCTCGACAGCACCGGTTTCCGAAGCTTTTTCAAATGGGTCTCCGATTCCATCGGCGTAGGCAACCGCTCCATCGGCGCCACCTCCGACCTCCAGCTACCGCCCCCTCCGGCAGAAGTCAATATTGTAATTTAAGTTGTGGAGTTGTTAGGTTGTGGAGTTGTTAAGTTGTCAATTTATCGAGATTAATCTTGATTAGTCCCGATTAATCTCGATTAATCCCGACAAGTCTCCATTAAAATTCAAAAACTATGAACTGCAAACTTATCGGCCAATTCGTACAGCATATCGAAGTCACTCTTGAACCAGGCGAAAGCTTCTTCGCCGAGAAAGGTGCCTTAATATATCTCGAAGGTGGAATAGAGAAAGATCTAAGCTTTAACGGCTCCGGACTCGGACGCATCTTGGGAGCCAAACTCTCAGGTGAGTCGCTCTTCATCCTCCGTCTCTACAACAATACGCCGCGTCCACGCAAGGCTGTCATCGGCAGCCGTTTCGGACTCCTTCCCATCCGACTCGAAGGTGAATCGCTCATATGCCATCGCGGAGTCTACGTCGGCTCCAGCGCCAAAGTGGACGTCACCACCAAACTATCCATCGCCGGACTTGTAGGGGGGATGGGACTCCTTCTTCAGAAAATCTCAGGACGCGCTACTGTCTTTCTCGACACTAAAGGCACCCCGATCACTATCTCACTCCCACCGGGAGAGACCATAGAAGTGGATGAAGACCATATCATTGCCTTGCAGTATATCTCTGAAGGTCAGATGTCATCAAACTGGTCGCTCGGCAACCTTCTCGGGGGCGAAGGGCTAAGCATGCTCCGCGTGACAGGCCCGGGCAAAATCTATCTTTCCCCGGGCACTTTCCAACCAGATGTCCCTGTGAGACCATAAGAGTGGTAAGCAATGAGTTATAAGTCTTATAAAGTTTATAAGATTTCTAAGATTTATAAAAATTATAAGACTTATAAGACATAAAAGATTTATTTTTAATTTAAAATCCGTATGAGACGCTCTGACCGTCACACCTCACGCCAATACGAAAGTCAACTCGACCGCATCTTGCGTTCATCCGGCATACCCCATTCCGACCGCGACTCATTTCTCAAGTGGTTAATAGAAACATCCTGGTCTGACTTCAAACAAAATCGTATGAATCAGCGAATCAATATAGAAAACGAAATAAAGTCTCTCGGGATTCACTTCCCCAACGGCACTGTCAACAAGGAATACAAAGCCGCTTTCTCCCTCCCTGTCGACCGCATCACGGTTCTTGCGCTTGAAGGAACAGAGGATCTTGGCCTTGCTTTCACTATGAGCGAAGATGGGCGCTGCTCCCTCTCCGGTAGCCCCATCAAGGCCGGAGATTTCACCCTTACACTCCGTTATCTTACAATACCCGGCGAACCTGTATCTGAGCTTCCTATCCCCGTTGCATTCAATCCCGACCCACGTACCCTTTGGGTACCGAAACCTGTCCCGGCCAATATAGAGTTTCCGAAAGATGATGAAGAATGCGTCTATGTCTGTGTCAATGAATATGAAGGGGTGCCTCAGAAAGATATTGTAGCTGCCAGCAAGCGTGGCCGAAGTCATGCGCAAGACGGCAAACCTCGCGACGATGACTTCCGCGTCAGCTTCAATCCGCAAAACGGCTGGTATGTGCTCGCGGTAGCCGATGGTGCCGGATCTGCCAAATATTCCCGTGAAGGTTCAAGGATAGCTTGTTCGGTGGCTGAGGAATATTGCAAGCAGTGGCTTGCTGACCGCGGCGACCTCCTTGAGACTGCCGTAGCTGAATATGCTGCAGAGCGAAGCAAGGAAAAACTTCAGCCCGTAGTCGGAAAAGTGCATGATACGCTCTTCAAAGCAGCTACTGAGTCTTACAAGGCAATCCTAAATAGAAAGGAAGCGTCTGAAGGGGCTGTGCTCAAAGATTTCTCCACCACACTGCTTCTCGCAATATGTCGTCGCTTCAGTTTCGGTTGGTTTGTGGCATCCTTCGGCGTAGGCGACGGCGCCATTGCCATCTACGACAAGGCCTCTGATGCAGTACGCCTTCTCAACGAACCCGACGGCGGAGAGTTTGCCGGCCAGACCCGTTTCCTGACGATGGAGTCCATTTTCCGCGACCGTCCCCGCATACGCCTCTCAATAGTGCCCGACTTCACCGCTCTTATGCTCATGACCGACGGTATCTCCGACCCTTTCTTCGAGACCGACGCCAACCTCGCCCGCAAAGAGAAGTGGGACGCCCTCTGGGCCTCCATATGCAAGGAAGTCGACCTCTCCGACGACAATGCCGACGCCGCACCACAGCTCCTCCGCTGGCTCGACTTCTGGAGCCCCGGCAACCACGACGACCGCACCCTCGCCATCCTCTACTGACTATGGACAGCAGGCTTCCCAGCCTGCTGCAGTAGTGTAGTCATCAAGTAGTAAAATTGTCGAGATTAATCGAGTTTAATCTCGCTTAATCCTGATGAATTCTCAATTCCAAATTCTCAATTCCCAATAATTAAATGCCCAACATAATAAAGCTAACCGCCACCGACGGCTCCCCCGTAGAATTCGTTGACGAAGTCATCGGCTCCGGCGCCATGAAAGACGTATATTTCAGCCCCGACAAAAGCTACGTCGTAGGTTTCTTCCGTCAGCCACAGGATGCCAACTCAAAAGACCGCCTGCAGAACATCGTAGGTAAATACCGCGACAAGATTTTCAATCAGGTCGGCGGCGACTATTGGGAAAACCTCTTCTGCTGGCCTACGAAGCTTGTGGAGTGGAATGGTAAGCTTGGCATTGTATGTCCGGCCTACCAGAAACAGTTCTTCTTCAGCGATGGGATGTTTAAAGGGAAGGAGAAGGAGGGCAAGTGGTTTGCCTCAGCCAAACTCCGCAATAAGTTCCTTACCCCCGACCAAAAAGGCACATGGCTCAGCCACTACCACATGTGCCTGCAGATAGCGCGTGCCGTTCGACGGCTCCATGCTGCCGGACTTGCGCACTCTGACCTTTCTTACAAGAATGTCCTTGTCGACCCTCAGACCGGCAGGGCTGCTGTCATCGACTGTGACGGTCTCGTAGTTCCGGGCAAGTATCCGCCAGACGTAGTGGGTACGCCTGACTTTATCGCGCCGGAAGTGCTTCAGACCCGTTCACTCCCCGTCGGTGACCCAAACAAGAAACTCCCCAGCATACTGACCGACCGCCATGCACTGGCAGTGCTCATCTACATGTATCTTCTCTACCGCCATCCTTTGCGCGGAGGAAAGGTACATGATCTTGACGCCGCGAAAGACGAGGAACTCTCGATGGGAGAGAAGGCCCTCTTCATAGAGCATCCTACTGACAAGAGCAACCGTCCGAAGGTGAAAAACCTCCAGAAGTCTGAGTTGCCTCAAGGGGATGTAGACAAACTTCCCTACACTATCTGCGGGCCATATCTCAAGGAACTCTTCGACCGAGCCTTCATAGACGGCTTGCATGACCCATCCAAGCGCCCTACAGCCGACGAATGGGAGACAGCCCTCGTGAAGACCACCGATCTTATGCAGCCATGTCAGAATCCGAACTGTGAGGCCAAATGGTTTGTCTTCGACAATACTACCAAACCGAAATGTCCTTTCTGCGGCACCGAATATCATGGTCAGCTCCCGGTGCTCAATCTCTATTATTCTCCATCGAAGGGTAAGTTTCTCCCTGAGAACTACCGCCTGATGGTCTACGACAAGCAGTCGCTCTATATGTGGCACGCCAACCGCTTCGTGACGCCCAACGAGCGCATAAAGCCGGAAGACAAGAAGCCGGTAGGCGACTTCCACTTTCATAAGGGACACTGGATACTCATCAACCGCCGCCTTCCCGACATGTGGGACGTCACCGGTCCTGACAAGCGCCACATAAAGCCCGGCGACTATGTCGAGCTCACCGAAGGGCGCAAGATCCTCCTCTCCGGTGCCGACGGCGGCCGCCTGATAGTAGTCCAGCTTGTAAAATGCTGAAACTTAAGACTCAAGACTTAAGACTCAAGACTTAAGACTCAAAAAAATGCCAACTAAACAAGAAAAAATATCAATTGCACGCATTTTCTCCGACCTCATCATGGCCGACCGCATAGTCGATACAGCCGAGATGGAATGTTGGAGCAATGTCTGCCAAAAATACGACCTTGACCGCGACATCCGAATCGCGGCAAGGGATATTTCATTTGCTGATGCAGTGAAGAACATCTGCGCCTCAAGCGACAGAGGACGTGACCTCCTCGGCGACTGCCGCGCAATGACCGTTAGTGATGGTTTCTGCGCCCACTCCGAAGCCTTGCTGATGATAGCACTGACCGCTATGTTCGCTCCCGACAGCCGGTTTAACATCGAAGTCTTTTCGCTGCCCCGGGCAAGCTTCGACATAGACATAGCCACCGCCATCTACGTCGAAAACGATTACGACCCCGAGACCAACGATGCCATACGCCGCCATTACCGCTCCATCTTCAAGGAGTTTCAGCTGACGGGATTCCATTTCGTCTATATCCCCAAGATAATTGACCACTACAGCGGCACGGATGCCGTGCTCTTCCGCGATATACTCGCTTTCCTTGCCCCATCTCTCAGTGAGGATGGTATCGACAAGGCCTATGATGCCCTGATGGATATGACCACAGGCACATATTGCAAAGACCTTCTCTGCAATAAATGCGGATTTACCGAACTGCGCAATACACCACCTTCCCTCCTTATAAAGATCGGAAACAGTTTCGTAGGGGAGGTCCGCTACGCCAACTATCTTAAGATAGAGGTCGATGAGGATATCCTGCAGACCGTCCAGAAGTTTATCGACGCCTTCTCCGAAATGCTCAGCAGCGACGTCTTTGTGGTCAATACTTCAGAGGAGCGTGGCGACCAGTTTCACTTCCACGGTTTCTATAAACAGCTCCTCGATATCTTCCTCGTGCGCCGCAACATCCGCAGCGCTGTCGTAATCGATCCATACAGGGAGGAGATTCTCTTTCCCGACATAGACAGCCGCGCTACAGGGATGCACCGCCGCGAGAAGGCTCTCTATGCCCTCATGCTATGCCAGGGAAGCTCCGGCATCAACTTCAACCGTCCGCGATCAGGAGCTGAACTAAAGCGTTTTGAGAGCCGGATGAAGCGTTTCCAGGCCCGCTACGCTGCCATCTACGAGATGTTCGGGGGCGAGAAAGAGGGTGCTCCGGACCTGACGCAGCCTGAGATACGGCGCCCCATCATGGCATGCATACGCCGCAGTATCGGGAAACTTGAGGCCTTATACAACCGCGAAGACTACACCGTCACCAAAGACTCGGAAGGTTCCTTCGCGGTCCACGTAGAGCCCCAGCTCATCTTCGTTGCCCCCCTTGACGGCGAAAAAGTGCTTCCCCTGCATACCTCCTCCCTCTATCGGAGCTGGAAAAGCATTTGAAATTACAATTATCTCCGCAATTTTCATTAACTTTGCAAAAATTTTCAACAAAATCCCTTTCGTGAACTATAACCCTATAACCCTTAAGTTGAGTTTACGAAACTTAAATTATAAACTATGGCAGAAAAACATCGCTATGCCGGCTTGACAGACGCCCAAGTCGTAGAAAGTCGTGCTACGCATGGAGTCAATATCCTGACTCCGGCCCAGAAGGAGCCGCTCTGGAAGCGTTTCCTCGAAAAATTCAGCGATCCGCTGATCATCATCCTTATGATTGCCGGTGCCCTCTCCATCGGCATCTCATGCTACGAATATTGGGGCCTTGACAAAGGACCGACCGTATTCTTCGAACCTGTCGGCATCTTCATCGCTATCCTTCTCGCTACCGGACTCGCTTTCTACTTCGAGCTCAAGGCCGACAAGGAGTTTGCTCTCCTCAACCAGGTAAACGACGATGAACCCGTACAGGTGATCCGCAATGGCAACGCCATGCAGATCCCCAAGAAGGATGTCGTAGTGGGCGACACGGTCATTCTCAACACAGGTGAGGAGGTTCCTGCCGACGGTGAGCTTCTTGAGGCAGTTTCCCTAAACATTGACGAGTCGACACTGACCGGCGAACCGATGTGCCATAAGACCACCGACCGCGCTCAGTTCGATCCGGACGCCACTTTCCCCAGCAACCATGTGATGCGTGGCACCAAAATCATGGAGGGCCACGGTGTGATGCGTGTGCTCGCTGTTGGCGATAAGACCGAAAACGGCAAGGTGTTTGAAGCTGCACAGATCGATGACTCTGTAAAAACCCCTCTCAACGAGCAGCTTGATGGACTTGGCGACCTCATCACCAAGATTTCCTACGCCTTTGCAGCCCTTATCATCGTGGGGCGTATCATCATGTATTTCGTCAGCAACTCGTTTGAATGGGTTGAGTTCATAGCCTATTTGCTGCAGACGCTGATGATTGCCGTAACTCTCGTGGTTGTGGCCGTTCCGGAAGGTCTTCCTATGGCTGTCACTCTTTCGCTTGCATACTCCATGCGCCGTATGCTCAAGACCAACAACCTCGTGCGCAAGATGCACGCCTGCGAGACAATGGGCGCCACTACCGTGATCTGCACCGACAAGACCGGTACTCTTACCCAAAACCAGATGCAGATCTACAAAACCAACTTCTTCGGCAACCCGTCTGACGAGGTGCTCTACGAAGGCATCGCCGTAAACTCCACCGCACAGCTCGACCTTGCGGGCGAGAAACCACAGGTGCTCGGCAACCCGACCGAAGGCGCACTTCTCCTTTGGCTCACCGAGAGGGGAGCAGACTACGCTGCACTCCGCGCTAAAGCAAACCGTATAGAGGAACTTCCGTTTACTACAGAGCGCAAGTATATGGCTACCGTAGTTATATCCTCTACCGGCAAGAAAATACTCTACGTAAAGGGTGCTCCTGAGATTGTCTTTGGCATGTGTCATGACACTGCCGGCGTTACCAAAGCCGAGATAGACGCACAGCTCCTCGAATACCAGAATATGGCAATGCGTACCCTTGGGTTCGCATATCAGGAAGTCAAGGATGGCGAGGTGACTATCAAAGACGGTAGGGTAGTGGCTGAAAATCTGACATTCCTTGGAATTGTCGCTATCTCCGACCCAGTCCGTGCCGACGTTCCTGACGCTGTACGTGAAGTTACTGATGCCGGTATAAAAGTTAAGATAGTCACCGGTGACACGCCGGGCACGGCCAAGGAAATCGGCCGCCAGGTAGGTATATGGAACGACGCAGTCGATACCGACCGCAACATCATCACCGGTGTTGAATTCGAGGCTCTTTCCGACGAAGAACTTAAGGAGCGCGTAGGCGATCTCAAGATCATCGCTCGCGCACGTCCGATGGACAAGAAACGCCTTGTAGAAACACTCCAGGCAAACAACGAGGTAGTAGCCGTAACGGGCGACGGCACCAACGACGCCCCGGCTCTCAAGGCAGCCCACGTAGGTCTCTCCATGGGTGACGGCACCTCCGTAGCTAAGGAAGCATCCGACATAACCATAGTCGACAACTCCTTCTCATCCATCGGCCGCGCCGTGATGTGGGGACGTTCACTCTATCAGAACATCCAGCGCTTCATCCTCTTCCAGATGACCGTCAACGTCGCAGCCTGCTTCATCGTGCTTGCCGGAGCATTCATGGGTACCGAATCCCCGTTGACAGTCACCCAGATGCTTTGGGTCAACCTTATCATGGACACCTTCGCCGCCATGGCTCTTGCCTCGTTGCCTCCATCTGCCAGCGTAATGAAAGAAAAGCCCCGCTCCCGCGAGGCCTTCATCATCAACCGTCCCATGTGGCGCAGCATCATAGGCGTAGGAGGTATCTTCTTCATCATCCTGCTCGGCATCCTCTACATCTTCGAGCACTATTCCGTAGACTCCATGACCCAGATATTCTCCTTCATCCCACAGGCACCGGGCATCGGAGCTACGTTGACCCCGTATGAACTCTCGATGTTCTTCACCATCTTTGTCTTCCTGCAGTTCTGGAACATGTTCAACGCCCGCGCCTTTGAGACCGGCCGCAGCGCCTTCCACTTCAAGGGTGCCGGAGGCTTCGTGACCATTGCCTTTGCCATCCTCATCGGCCAGATAGCCATCGTCACCATTGGCGGCGAATTCTTCAACGTCACCCCTCTACGCCTCGAAGACTGGCTCATCATCATCGGCAGCACCTCCCTCGTCCTCTGGATAGGCGAACTCCTCCGCCTCTTCAGCAGCAAGTCCGAGTAGTCAGCACCCTTCGTCTGCTTCCAAAGTAGCGAGTACGCTCAGCGTGCGTCCCCGCATATCACAAAAAACATGCGCATCGACCCCACCCGGCCGATGCGCTATATTTTTGACCCTCCCCAAAAGTAGCGAGCTCGCTCCGCGTGCGTCGTCCATCGATTGTAGGATTCTTCAAATTATTTATTATCAATGGATAATATAAAATTATTCTTTAGAAAGAAAAAGAATAGATTAAAGTTTTTCTTTCTAAAGAAAAATTTTCCGCAAAATCTTTCTTTAGAAAGAAAAATATTCGTAACTTTGTGAAAAATTGTAAGATATGGAACGAATTTATGAAATATCCCAGAGATTGGTGGATGATCTCAATGCACCATTGCACCGTTACCTATACGACCGCATTGCATGGAGCGACAGGCTCATCATGATAAAGGGAGCCCGTGGTGTAGGAAAAACCACCATGATGAAACAGAGATGTAAGGAGGACGGTGATAAAGGTGTGTATGTATCTCTTGACCATCTGGTATTTAATGAGTATACAATCATCGATCTTGCAGACTACCATTATAAGCATGGAGGAACCCATTTGTATCTGGATGAAGTCCATCTATATCCACGTCCAAATTGGGAACGAGAATTAAAAAATATATACGATAGTTACCCGGGATTGTATGTAGTATTTACTGGCTCTTCTTTGATCCACCTTAATAGCAAGATAGCGGACCTTTCGAGGCGTGTGGCTGTCTATGATTTACGAGGACTTTCTTTTCGGGAATATTTGAATTTCACAGGCAGTGATTACTTTGAACCCTACGGCTTCGATGAAATCCTGCAAAACCATCGTGCAATAGCATCGAAGATATCCTCTCGTATTCGAATAATTGGACGATTCGAGAAATATCTTAAAATGGGATATTATCCTTTTTTTCTTGATAGTTCGGAAGTCACATATGCTCAGAGGGTTGAACGCATGGTGCGCACTGTGATAGATATTGATATACCTGCAGTCACATCAATAGAATATGAGACCCAATTGAAACTTAAGAAACTTCTTGTCGTTCTCGCAGAGCAGGTACCGTTTGTTCCCAATATTACTAAGCTCACGCGAGATGTAGAAGTGACCAGAAATCAACTTATGAAGTTCTTCACTTTGCTCAATGAAGGAGCTGTTCTACGTACACTTATGGACAGCACCACGCAACCGAAACGGGCAGCAAAACCGGAAAAGATTCTTTTTGATAATCCTTCGGTAATGCAGGCATTAGGGATAATGCATAAGATAGGTACTGTCAGGGAAAGTTTTGTGGCTTCTATGCTTAGTTTTGAAGGCGATCTTCTTGCCCCGAAAGAAGGAGATTTCCTGTTGGATCGTAAATATACATTTGAAGTTGGAGGCAAAGGGAAAGGCTTTTCCCAAATAGCAGACCGACCTGATAGCTATGTGATATCAGATAACCTTGAAATAGGCATCGGTAATAAAATACCCCTATGGCTTTTCGGCTTTCTATATTGAAAAAAGTAATTACTGCTCACTTTTAAGTAGCTCGCAAAAATTAATGATATGATAAATGCGAGATAATCTTGAGGCAGCTTGGCTGCGGAGCGAAGGAGCTTAGTGAGCTAAGCGACTGAACGACAATGCCAAGATGACCAGGATTAGCCGCAGTTATCATATCAAGACCCTTATGGATGCTTGGTTAATGTATGTCGTTTAATTTTTGTGAGCTACTTATATATGGCTGTTACACTGTTTCCGATTTGATTTTAGAGCATGGTTCATACTTCGCTTATTGGTCCTGAATAAGCCAATCGAACGTCTATTCTTGACAGAGTCTTATCTCGGCCTCCCTCTTCCCATTCTCTCCTGCATTGTAGTTTTTCTTCTTCTGAAAATGAAAAATTTACATTTTCATCAAGTTCAATGCCCTGTTCTGACAGATAACCTTGTAGCACTTCTTCTGAAACTTTTGGATAGAATTCCTTCTTAGCCTCTTCGTATGCCCATAAGGAAAGTTTCTTGGCCTGTGCAATTGCATTGGCATGTGTAGTCAACGGGCTTTCGGGAAACAGTTTCTTACTTCTGTTGGTATAATTGAAAATAAATTCCGCTACTGTTGGATCATGTGTGAAGAAATCTTTGCTCAAGGCTACATCATTGAAGTTTTCTCCTTTGTCCATGTGATAGACGAGTCCACATTGTTCTCCTGGGCGTGAAAATGGTTGTAATCCAACAGCTCTGAGTTTCTCATAATTTGGCACTATCTCCCAATAACGATATAATACTCCTTTCTCTTTTTGAGGTGTGATTATTGGGGTATACACACCATTTTTATCACATGTGGTAGTAGCGAAAAAAGCCGCTACGAATTTATCGGTAGTAATGTCCATAAGTTCAGTCAGCACTCCGTAGTGCTGCGCCAAAGCCAAAGGATCTACAGAGAATTTAATAGGTATTAGATTTCCATCAGGTACCCTCAAAAGAATATCATTTTGGAAATATTCGGTGATAGGATATTCAATGATACATCGTTTAAGTTCCTCATACTTCATGCGTTCTACGAATACCCGGCTTTCCTTAATGCCATTCCTGTAAAGGGAAGGATATGATGGCTCAAAAAATTGCGATTGTCCTCTATAGTAAATATTGAAAGCAAGTCCCATAGGGTAGAGGTGAACAGATTCGTCAGGCATTTTAATTGCTTCGAATCTGCCTTCCTGCTCATAGGAAGGCATAAGGCTTCTTAATATGCTTTTATCCAAAGCGAAACCCTCATCTTCAATAGAATAATGATCCAGAATATCGAAGAGTGTGACCTCTTCATCATCTGTTCTTTGAAGGTGGAACGGAATGAATTGGCATAATTGTTTATTTTGGATCAGCTGTTCTAACTGTTCGAGCCGATTCTTAATCTCAGGAGTCTCCCCATGCAGCTTAATACAGTCATGGCAATAGGTATTATATATTTGTTTAGCGTTGTCCCAAAGCCCTTTTTCAAGACATATGCCTATGTACATATCTTCATATCGGCACTTGTTGGGTAAAGCCTCAATTCCGTCTAACCCATTTATTAAAGCAAGCAAATCCTCCTCATTTGCTTCCACGACTGACTTTATATATTGGCAATGATTAGTTTCGAAAGCATTCAGAGTGGGATCTAAAGATTCATTGACAATGCTCGTTGCTTCATCTGAAAATCGTCCGTAATATTGTGGATTAGCAACTTTTGTCCTTACAATTATCGAATATAACATAGCCCTTTCCATCCGGCATAGATAAGCTTCTTTCTTTAGTCCTACTGAAGTATATTTTAACTCAGCTTTTCTGATGAAATATATAGCCAGCCCGGGATAGCGTTTGGCAAACATTTTACTGATATTTTGATAGACTTCAGCGATGAGTTTTTCATTCCCTGACTCTTCAGCAATTCCTAAAGCTTGTGAGAAGTAGCGAGGAGAGATATGCAGTCTATTTGTCATTGTTTCCAGCTGCCCTGCCCGTAAAAGCATCTTCACCTTTTGCTCAGGAGTTGAATCAAACAGATTAAGGTTGCGTTCGATGTGTCTCATGGCTTCATTCACTGATTTCCCAGTTCGCATAGCAAGTTCTGCGGCTGCAAACAACCTTCCAAATATGACATCCATCGTTAAGGGCGTGCCACTGAATTTATAGTCAAATAGATTTAATAATCGGTCTGCTTCCTCATGCTCGCAATTATTCAAGGATTTACCAATAAGTTTTAATAACTCAAAAGGTTCGTAATAATCAGCCATAGTCCTTACTCGTAAAGTTGAATCATTCAACCGGTTTTGCCGGTCGAATGATTCTAAGTAGTAGTTTTTCTGATTGTCAACATACTGAGAACCCTTTTATTGGCCTCAGAAGCCATATCTTTCTCAGATGGATAAATCTGACATTTGTTAACATGAATACATTCTTCAATATGCTCACGTAAGTCCTTGTGTATATTGATACATCTTATTTTAGGGACTTTGAGAATGTTAGATATGTAATCCTCAACAGGCATATCGCTATTTGGGTAGAGCAACATGACGCCTTTCTGAGCGATGATTCTGATGTTCGACCAATATAGCCTTCTGCCTTTTGTATCGCTTATTGTATTTCCTCTTGAGTAGTCTAATAATCCAATTGGAATGGTGTTTAGACCTTCTCCATTATTTTGGGGATTAGACCATGCAGTGAATTTATCGATATTCTCAATAAGCGACGCATCTATATTCACGTCCGGATACTTGTCCTTATATTCACTAACTAGTTTTTCAGCATTATTTAAGCTAGATTGAAGCATATCCACCAAATTTATGATATGATTAGGAAGGTAGTTCGCACAATCCCATATTTGAAGAGAGATGTACTCATCTATTTGACGTGAACTATTAGAATCCTTTTGTGCGTTGTCAATTGCAAAGAAAAGGCCTGTATCAAGATTATGTGTCAGATCAAGCATGGGTGAAGCACCACCAAAATGTTGAAGAAATGTCAGATATAGGAGGTCATTAGGTATTACATTTAAGGATCTGTAAAAATTCCTCAAGCAATTATTTCTTTTTATCTTGAATAACTCCTCTTTGATATACTCTATAAAACCACTTCTGGTATTATCTTTCCACTCGTTCCACAGCCAATACCTTTGAGCTGATGTAAAAGTTTTAAATCGAGCCTCGTTTACTCCGCGGTAAAGCAGATTATGCCTTCCACTCTCAAAGTCATTATTGTAATCCTTACTTAATTTATCATATAGAATGTTAAATTCTTCAGTAGTGTTGATCACCCACTTGTAGTCTGGTGTCTCAGCGGCAAAGAATTCTCTTTTTTCATCTAATGTACTATACTCTGGAAGATTATTTTTTATTGTACTCATAAATTGTGTATTTTCTTGTATTATTTTAATTATTTTTATTTTTCAAATACAAATATACGAGAAAATAGAGCAGAAGTCAAATAAATTTTTATGTTCTAAAGCATCTTATTGTAATTTGACGCTTATTATTTCTCACTTCGCCACTTAAAACAGCAATCGCTGCCGGGGTTTGGCAGCGATTGAGATATCCTTTGGGTTTTAGGGTGTGGGTCACTTCTTTTTGAAAAGGCGCGCGAAGGTGCGCGCGGCCTCCTTCGGGTGCAACTTGCTGAAACGTTTCTTCTCTATTATCGACTTGTCGTAGTAGACGTGGTCGCCGTCCTTGTCGCGGAAGCCACGGTCGTCCTCGTAGGCGGTCCCGTCCTTGAGCGAAACCGCCAGCGCGATGGCCAGCACCACGGCCAGCATCACAAGTATTATTATCAGTGTTATCATTGTCTTAAGATTGCGGCTGCGCCGCGGTGGAGTTGTGGAGTTGTGGAGTTGTGTGGTTGTGAGGTTGTTGGGTTGTGGAGTTTTTGAGTTTTTGAGTTGTGTGCGGGGGTGGCCGGCACGCTCGCGCGTGCGTGCAAGCGCGTGCAGGCTGACCTTGACCTCACAACTTCACAACCTCACAACCTTCCCCTGCGAAAGCAGGGTCATCCTTGTCAAGGACCTGGTACTTGGAGTGCTGCGACCTGAACTC
>CAYSMP010000015.1:0-43314 GCA_964432215.1 uncultured Sangeribacter sp. | reverse complement strand
TTTTCTCTCCCCTCCACTTTTCTCTCCCCTCCACTTTTCTCTCCCCTCCACTTTTCTCTCCCCTCCACTTTTTGACTTATTGCGCATGATGCGCAATAAGTCAAAAGCTCCTCCGTTAATATACTATTATGAATTCATTTATTTCCGACCTTCGCGATAGACTCAAAAAAGTGCGCCCTACACGCTGGGTGCGCTTCGGCATAGTATCCCTAATCTTCTTCCTATGGGTGATATGGATGGGAAATCCATGGCTACTGCTACTTTGGTTGCTACTTGTAGACATATACATCACCGGCTATGTACCCTGGACATGGTGGAAGAAGACCAAAGAACCGGTGAGGACGATTTTCTCATGGCTCGACGCCATCATATATGCCCTCATTCTGGTCTATTTCATTTTCGCCTTTATCGGTCAGAACTATAAGATACCCTCTTCTTCGCTCGAGAAGTCTCTTCTTGTAGGTGATTACTTGTGGGTCAACAAGACAATCTATGGTCCGCGCGTGCCACAGACACCCATCCATTTCCCGTTGGCACAGCACACTCTTCCGATCATCAACACCAAGAGCTACATCGATGAACCTCAACTAAAATATCATCGTCTTGCCGGACTCCGCAGTATCGAGCGTGGTGACATCGTAGTGTTCAACTATCCCAATGGCGACACGGTGGCTACAAAAGTTCCAAATCCTGACTACTACCAAATATGCTATGAGCTTAAGCGTCGCGGCATCGACGACCCGAAAGCTTACATCGAAGCTAACAAGGCAATGTTCGGTGATATTGTAGTCCGTCCAGTCGACCGCCGAGAGAACTATGTAAAACGGGCCATCGGTCTTCCGGGCGAACGACTTCGCATCAAGGATGATGTGATCTACATAAACGGCACCCCCATCGAAGATGCAGAAAACGTGCAGTACAACTATGTAATACCCGTGAAAGCAGCCATTCCTCTTGAGAAATGGCAGGAAATAGGAGTACGCGCTGAAGACCATGGTGACGCTCCGGTGCAGGTAGACGGTCTTTCTTATATGTTCTACGATGTGCCCCTGACTAAAGAAGCTAAGGCAATCGTGGAGACCTGGCCCGAGGTAAGCGGAGAACTCGTAAAGGAATCCAAGACAGGATTCTACGATCTCGGAGGTATGTTCCCACTCGGCAATCACTATGGCTGGACTCGTCCCGACATGGGAGAAATATGGATTCCGAAGAAGGGAGAGACATTGAAACTGACACTATATAACCTTCCCATATACGAACGTGCAATACGCACCTATGAAGGCAATGATCTACAAGTGCGCGACGGGAAAATCTACATAAACGGCCAGCAGACCGACACATACACATTCAAGATGGACTATTACTGGATGCAAGGCGACAACCGCGACCGTTCTGCCGACTCCCGCTACTGGGGTTTTGTTCCGGAAGATCATATAGTAGGCAGCCCGATGTTCATACTTGCTTCCTTCGATGAAGAGAAAGGGCTCTTCGACGGCAAGATCCGCTGGGACCGCATCCTTCGCAACGCCAACCCCGACAAGGATACAAAATGGAAATAATTCCGGTGGAAAAGATTCCAACCGTAATTCCTCCCTACCTTGCATCGACCCTGTGGGTACAGGGCAGTTCAAGCCTCAAAGGATTGAAGACACGCGACTATACGCGCACTTTAATAGAGTCTAACTCTCATGAGGGTATGGTGTTGACAGTGCCTGTCGTTGGCGGCTCATCAGCCGTAAAACGACTTAAACCAGAACAGCTTGAGATATCCGGCCACGGAGACTGGCCCCGAATACATCTCGGGGCCATCGAAGCCGCCTACGGCAGAGAGCCCTATTTCCTGCATCTTTTTCCTGATATAGCAACGATTATCGAAAGATATCCTAAACATCTTGCCACTCTTAACGTTCTATTGAAAGACAAGATGATGGATTTTATCGGATACGCCGACAACATCGAGGAGATAAAAAGATCAATGGAAGCGACCCCTACACGATACCGGGATATTGCAAAAAGATTGGAATCAAAAATCAATCCTAACCACTCCTTCCTTGAACCACTCTTCCGTCTCGGTCCCGATGCCATCTTCCTCCTTATGGAAAGCAGGCTTCCCAGCCAGACTTAACTGTGATGATATATTGCATTATGTATTGTCTCAACTTGAGCATGGCCAATTATGCATTATGAATTATGAATTATGCATTAAAGTTAATATTGGTTATAGCGTTAGCTTCCGTAGCGTTCGGAAGCCGGGCTGCCGTACCCGAAATTCCTGAATACGAAGGAGAGGTTAAACTTAAGACCAACTTCATACGGGGCTACTACTATGAAATCGATGAATATGGCGACAAGGTCAGAGTCACGGTCTTCAACGACTTTTATGTATATCCACCGATGAAATTCAAAAACAAAAAGCAGGAGGATTTCTACTGGAAGACAGTACGCGATGTACGTAAGACACTCCCATACGCAAAACTTGCCTTCGCCACACTCTGCGAGACCTACGAATACATCCTTACCATCCCCGACGAAAAAACACGGGAAAAACACCTTAAAACCCTTGAGAAGGATATATTCGAGCAATACAAACCCGTCGTCAAGACAATGACCAAAAACCAAGGAAAGATACTTCTTAAACTTATCAACCGAGAGACCGACCAAAGCTCCTTCAACATAGTTAAAGCATTCCTCGGAAGCTTCCGGGCCGGATTCTGGCAGACATTCGGTAAATTCTTCGGTATGAACATGAAAGCCGGCTTCCATCCGGAGTCAAACAAAGACGACGCTATGATAGACCGAATCGCCCACCTAATCGAACAAGGACAACTTTGACCGCTTCCACGCCATTCTCAATTATGAGAGTGAGTTATTATTTTGCCTTGAAAAAGTGAAATAAATTGCCAATTATTAGGAATTACACAATTTTTAGATTAATTTTGCAACTTTATTGACGATTCGACCTTCAGCAGCATTCTGAAAGCCGACTAAACTGAGTCTTATAAGGTAATCTAAAACAGGGAAAAGATATGGCTAACACTCTATTCGATAAAATTTGGGATCGCCATGTGGTGCAACACGTGGAAGATGGTCCAGAGCAGCTCTACATAGATCGCCTCTATTGCCATGAGGTGACAAGTCCACAAGCATTCGAGGGTATGCGTAGACGCGGCATCAAATGTTTCCGTCCTGGCAACATCTTCTGTATGCCGGATCATAACACTCCGACACATGACCAAGACAAACCGATCGAAGACCCTGTCAGCAAGACTCAAGTAGACACTCTTGCCCGAAATGCAGAGGATTTTGGACTTGAGCACTTTGGAATGATGCACCCTAAGAATGGCATCATTCATGTAGTAGGACCCGAACGTGGGCTATCTCTACCTGGAATGACCATTGTATGCGGCGATTCCCACACATCAACTCATGGGGCAATGGGCGCTGTGGCATTCGGAATAGGCACGTCTGAAGTAGAAATGGTGCTGGCTTCCCAATGCATCCTGCAGCAGAAACCCAAATCAATGCGTATCAATATAGAAGGAAAACTTGGCAAGGATGTGACAGCAAAGGATATTGCACTTTTCCTAATGTCAAAACTCACCACATCAGGAGCCACTGGGTATTTTGTGGAATATGCAGGGGAAGCCGTTCGCAACCTTTCGATGGAAGGGCGTCTGACACTCTGCAATCTCTCTATAGAGATGGGCGCACGTGGAGGCTTCATAGCTCCCGACGAAATCACCTTCGAATATATAAAAGGACGTGAATACGCTCCCAAAGGAGAAGAATGGGATAAGGCAATCGAATACTGGAAGACTCTCAAGAGCGGTGAGGACGCGGTTTTTGACAAGGAACTTACTTTCCAAGCAGAGGATATCGAACCATTTGTCACTTACGGTACAAATCCCGGCATGGGTATGGGTATCACTCAGACCATCCCTTCTCTCGACACTATACCGGAAGCCGGGAAAGCTTCCTATCTCAAAAGTCTGGACTACATGGGATTCAAACCTGGTCAGAAACTTCTCGGCACACCCGTAGACTATGTTTTCCTGGGAGCATGCACAAATGGAAGAATCGAAGATTTCAGGGCTTTCGCATCAATCGCAAAGGGACGCAAGAAAGCCGACAACGTGACTGCATGGCTCGTGCCCGGATCATGGATGGTGTTCGATCAGATTAAGGAGGAAGGTCTCGACAAGGTGCTTGAAGAAGCAGGATTTGAGATTCGCCAGCCGGGATGCTCCGCATGTCTCGCCATGAACGATGACAAAATTCCCGCAGGAAAGCTTTCAGTATCAACATCCAACCGTAATTTCGAGGGACGTCAGGGACCGGGCGCACGCACTATTCTTGCAAGTCCCCTTGTAGCGGCAGCCGCAGCTGTGACCGGAGTGATTACAGATCCCCGCACTCTCTAAGAGACATACAGTAAGTCACGTTAGAACTTCATCAAAACAGAAATGAAACAGAAATTCGACATCATAACAAGCACTTGTGTGCCCCTTCCTCTTGAAAACGTCGACACCGACCAGATAATACCCGCCCGTTTCCTTAAGGCTACCACACGTGAGGAAAGTTTCTTTGGAGAAAACTTGTTCCGCGATTGGCGTTATAACTCCGACGGATCAGTAAATGAAAAATTTGTACTCAATGACCCAAGATACAGCGGAGAGATTCTGGTAGCAGGAAAGAACTTCGGTAGTGGATCGAGCCGTGAGCATGCTGCCTGGGCTATAGCAGGCTATGGATTCCGTGTGGTCATCAGCAGTTTCTTCGCAGACATACATAAAAACAACGAACTCAATAATTTCGTGCTTCCCGTGGTAGTTAGCGAGCAGTTCCTCGCCAACCTTTTTGCATCAATTGAAAAAAATCCCAAGACTGTAGTCGAAGTCGACCTCCCCAATCAGACAGTCACCAACAAGGCTACCGGCGAAAGCGAGCAGTTCGAGATAAACGGATACAAGAAATACTGCCTGATGAACGCACTCGACGATATTGATTTCCTTCTTGAGAACAAAGACAAGACTGAAGCCTGGGAGGAGGCAGCAAAAGCGTGACTGCACCCGCACCCGTAAAAGGAATGAACAGTCATTCTGCAAGTGTAGAGATTATGGACACCACGCTCCGCGATGGTGAACAGACCTCCGGAGTGAGTTTCGTGCCGCATGAGAAGCTGATGATTGCACGCGCTCTCCTCAACGACCTCAACGTTGATCGCATCGAGGTGGCGTCAGCACGTGTATCGGAAGGAGAAAAAGATGCGGTGACGAGAATTTGCAAATGGGCACGCACAGCCGGCTACCTCCCTAGGGTGGAGGTACTTGGCTTTGTAGATTTCGGTACATCCCTCAATTGGATCAATGAATGCGGATGTGTCAATATAAATCTGCTATGTAAGGGTTCAGAAAATCATTGCCGCAACCAGCTTAAGAAAACACCCGAAGAGCATTTCGAAGATATCCGCAAGAATATCCGTATGGCCCATGATATGGGTATCAACGTGAATGTCTATCTGGAAGACTGGAGCAACGGCATCAAGAACTCTCCGGAATATGTCTTTGCCATGATGGATGCACTGAAAGACTGCGGAATAAAGCGGTTTATGCTTCCTGACACTCTCGGCATACTCAATCCTCTGGAGTTGCTCCTGTTTATGCGCAAGATGGTGAAGTTATATCCTGGAATTCATTTTGACTTCCATGCCCACAATGACTATGACCTCGCCATATCCAATGTACTTGCAGCCGTCCTAGGAGGATGCAAGGGCATTCACACTTCAGTCAACGGCCTCGGGGAAAGAGCCGGGAATGCTCCACTCGCAAGCGTCCAGGCTATTTTAAAAGACCAGTTCAATGCCCATACAAATATAAAGGAAGAGCGTCTTAATGACGTCAGCCGTATGGTTGAGAACTACTCAGGTATCCCCATACCTCCTAACCGCCCGATTACGGGAGAAAGTGTCTTTACCCAAGTGGCCGGAGTGCATGCTGATGGCGACAACAAAGCCAACCTGTATTGCAACGACCTCCTGCCGGAACGTTTCGGCAGAAAGCGTGAATATGCGCTCGGCAAGAACAGCGGAAAGGCCAACATCCTTAAGAATCTCGAGCAACTCGGCCTTGAACTTTCTCCTGAACAGACGCGCAAAGTGACAGAGCGTATCATCGAGCTGGGCGATAAAAAGGAGGTCGTAACTCAAGAAGATCTGCCGTTCATAGTATCGGATGTGCTCAATAGCGTGTCGCAGGCGGAACATGTGAAACTTCTGAGCTATATGGTCAGCACAGCCTATGGGCTTAAACCCATGGCTGCGCTTAAGATTGAGATAAATGGGGATACCCATGAGGTGACAGCATCCGGCAACGGACAGTTTGATGCATTTATGAAAGCACTCAAACAGTTGTATAAGGAAAAACTTGATCGTCGTTTCCCTCATCTCGTCAACTATACTGTATCCATACCTCCGGGAGGGCGCACCGATGCCCTCGTACAGACAGTCATCACCTGGGAATGGAACGAACGTATCTACCGCACGAGAGGTCTCGATGCTGACCAAACAGAAGCCGCCATCAAAGCCACCGTAAAGATGCTCAATCTGATGGAAGAAAAATTAATGGCTAATATTGGATAGTATAGTTAAGTTTAGACCGGTCAAGGTAATCTTTCCATTCACCCAGTGATCTAATGTCCGTACGATCCCATGCGAAACCCCATTGATAATCTAAAGTGTCGACCGGTGATATTCTGGTCGACACCAATGCATGTCCATCTTTGCGGAAGATGGAATCGACTGCAGCCATCACGACAACACCTACCATTGCCTTACCGTTATCGGGGCCTTGTGTAGGATCGGAGTAGGCGATTATACCACTCTCCTTGTCGTCAATAACTTCTGAATCATCTCGGAGAGGAAAACCGGCAACCAAGGACGTCTCTCCTTCAAGGCCATTATACCATACCTGACACCTATTTAGATGCGATTGCGAATCCAAGGTTATCCTCCTGTGTTCTGTCACCGCCGGAATATTTCCTTTGTCCACAGGTGCGAAGTTCAACACAAGGGTAAACCGAAGGGGTCCATTGTCAAGAATCTCAGCTTTTTCATAACACCACGGATACCTTATCGAGTCTCCATCAAGAATCGCCGCTACACCAGCGCCAAGCGTAGCACCGACCGCATAGCAATCCATTCCGAGCCCATGGTCAAGATGGTAAGAGAAAGTCTTTATAAATTCTTCTGCCAATTCATTATCAATTTGTCTTAGAGAGTCGACCTTTGCCCAGACAGAGTCATCGGTCTCGGGAGCATACAGTTGAGGCACTATAAGCTCTTCAGTAGGATGCTTGAGAAAGAGATCATAACCAAACGATTTCTCTCCGACCTCCTGTGTTCCCGGCCCATAAATACGGAACCCTACCAGTTCATTCTCGTACGAGACGTCATCTCTCCTCTTTGGATAAAATTGTCCCGCCACAGTGGAGTTGTAAGATTTCAACGTATCGCAAGGATGTACTGTAAAATGTATGCTCTCCCCCTTAGGCACATCTGCCATGAATAAAATCAGAGAATCCGCTGTCAACTGACTGACCAATTCTTTGCCATCTTCATCAGTCACATAAAATCCGTGCGTACCGAGCCTTCCCAATACATCTGAAGCGGACAATTCCACACATCTCGGGCCAAGATCATAGTCCGTCTGATTAGACACACTCACCAAAACTTTATCCCCACCACAGGATGCCAGCGCCATGACTGCTATTAACGCGGCCAGCCCGTTTACAACTTTACAGTATGATCTGTAAAAATTATGTACGCCGAGACCCATCACGAGCTTCGGCGAACATTCGAACCTAATAATCACTTCGTTTAACCTATCTTTCATAAAAATTCCATTATACTTAACAAAATATAATATTAACCTATTTTTAATCAAACATCATCATGTTTTCATATCTATATTCGCACTACTTCCCCTTTATACTCATTGCATTTGTATTTTTTAGTCAATTTTTATTAGCGCTTCGTCGGTATGTCAGTCGCAATGGCCTTGAATTTCCCACCTGACACCTCTCCTACGACATTGCTTTTCGTTCGTGAACTATAATAGATACGCCCATCCCTCTTAAGAGATCCGCCATGAATAGCTGTAATTTCCGAAGATTTGGCAGGATCTGCGCCTTCATCATATGTCACTGCCAGCATGTATGCATCTGTGGTCCATCCATCGGCATCAATCCATGAATTCAGGTGCATGAGTCTTCCATCAGCAAGCTGATTGATATATAGGTCAGTCACTTTCCCGTTGTAGAGGCTTCTCACGCCTATCCAATCCTTTCCCTCTATGCGGGTCATCTTCGGAAGATTCTTCTGATTTGGAGTATCCTTGAGTATTATAGCGTTTACAGCTTTGACTCTGTCTGTAACTTTCGGAAGATGTAAAGAATAATACTCCTCTTTCCCTTTTAGATCTTCGGTAGGACCTTCCAGGACTTCCCACCAGAGCATATTGGGATAGTCGTGTACATAATTACTTGGAGCAAGAGGCTCGGGATATAACGGACGAAGCACTACTGATGATTCACCTGAAGTAATCTCAAGGTCTCCACCACGCTTCTTCACCTCTCCTCCCGGATGCCATAGCCATTCGAACTGTCCTGGCTCATGGGATACAATGTCATCTATCACATATATTACCTCATCAATCCAAAGATAATGTCTATAGTTGCGTGAAAACCATCGAGACATAGGTCCGGTGCCATTAGCCATTACATACTTCACATTGCCCGCATCCAAAAGCGAACTCACATTGCCTGGAATAGGCGACCCATGATACTGCTGTGCACGTGGCTGTCCTTCTCCGTTAAACTTCACCACATTATGCGCATCGCTCTGGAAAAAATAGTTTCTATATTCCGGTTTGCCGTAGGAGCAATTGCCTGCATCCTTTATGATGTCTACACCCTTGTGGAATAGTATGAGAGAATTAGCATCGGCATGCGAATGATTCCATGTCATTCCGCTTTTCACTGCAAGCATAGTGGCATCCTTCTTCCAAGAGTCACGCATGGTGGCCCAGCCGAAATCTTTCCAAAGATGAGATGTAGGCAGATTCGGAACCGAAGGAGCTTTTGAAACATCGGGCACATAAAGCAATCCCATAGGATAATTAAGAGGAAATCCCTCCCTGTGTTGGTTTGGTTCCAACTGAGTTATATACCATAGAGTGACCGGATCCTTCACTCCCATAGCATAAGCCAAAGCCATCGAACTCTCTCCAGTGACGTTCTTGTGGCTATCGCCAAAGTTAATGCTGTATAGCATCCCGTCGCGCGGATACGCAACGTGGGAAAAGAATGCAGGCAGAAGCTCCATCTGCGCTATCTCAGGCAGTTTCGCACCCGGATGACTATTAAGCCATGCCATGCGGAGCAACAAAGCCTCTGTAATGCCAAAAGAAGCATAATTTATGCTTTCATACATCCCGCCATCTCGGTCAAACGTTCGCGGTTTTCCCTGTATCTCATCACCCTCAAAAGCGAACCATTCCGGAAGGGAATCCACAGCTTTCTTGGCTGCCTCTGCTGCCTCCGGCACCTCATTAGAAATTGCGAGTGCAAGCAGTCCCCCCATACCGACGCATGATGTCCACCAATTGTGTCCCATCGAGTTTAGCGAATGTATCCTCGTATCGTCAAGTAGCCAATCACCAAGCAAAGGTTCTCCGGCAAGCCTCCAGACTCCCTGTGCTATTTCGTTACGCTCCTTAGGAGTAAGGATATTATACACCGCATCATAAGCCACGGCTATCTGAAAAGATTTATGTGCCATTTGCAACTCACTCTTCCAGGCAGGATTACGCATCATCATTTCCGAATCAGCCCAACTCGGAATCTTAGCAATATCAAGCAGCATTGTTCGCAGTTTCTCTCCATATCGCTTGTCGCCAGTCATCTGGTAGGCAAGAGCCAAATACTCCATTTTCCTGATGTCATTCTTCTCAAGAAGTTCATTAGCTTGCGAAAGAATACTCTGCCAAGCCTCCTCCCGGGCCTTGTCGGTCGAAATGGATTTTTTCGCATTCTCCACTCTTTCAGGAGTGAACAGAAGCGACGGATGGGAAATGGATTTAGCCCATAATGGCAGGGTCGTTGCCAATAGCACCAGTGCGGTCAAAAGTTGTCTCATATCAATATAACGATTATCATTCAGTTATCGGATATAATTATATTTCGAACAAACCGCGATAATTACTTAATCAATTGTCGTTTTTAAGGCTGTTAAGGTGGATATTGAGTTCCTGAACTGCAGATTTATATTCCTCATCTCCATCAGCCTCAATACATACGGTCACCCCGGTCCACTGTCTACGCGGATCTTTCCCAAAATAATCCCTGTCTATCGTAAATGTGTATTCCCCGGTCTGAATGGCAGGACCGGATATCAAGACCACACGGAGCTTTACATCGGCATGATTATCCGAAAGATTATTACGCGTTTCATCTACAAACGTAGGCTCAACAATGAAACTTTCCCCATCTACTGCAACCGACATTTTCACGTGTTTAGTGCTGTCATAAGGCACCACCTCTCCATTTACCTTTGCTCCGACATATTGCATACGTTTGCCCCTCGTCTCTACATACCGCTTACGAGTAAGATCCACCATCTCCTTATCCTGATACCAGAACTGTTCATAAGGATTATCTGATTCAGTCCCATCCTCATTCCATTTGGAGTAATACAACCCTCCTTTGGGTCGAGGATCTGCAAGAGCTTTTTCAATAAATTTAGCTATGTAGAGCTGAGTATCTTCTGAGAGGTCGAAATGGCCCTTTCCGGCATCGCAAAGGAAAGAAATCCTGCTTTCCGGATACATCATCTTAAAAGCTAACGCCGGACGCACTCGAGCATCCCACCATTCATATTCCCCTTCTATCATCAGCCCGGGGATACTGTCAATATTTCGGGTGCGGCCCCACTCTATGTTTGCGCGGCCATAACCGGTAAGATTTGTACGTGGAGCATCGCCATGATAAGAAATAATGCAAAGCGTACGGTCAGGATTCCAAGCCGCAAAATTCCATGGAAAAGTAGCTTGTGCAGAATGCCCGAATGGGATAATAGGAACCTTCACCAATTCCGAATGCTCAGTCTTTACCGCAAGTATGTCCATTATACTGTCGAACCGTTCTTGACATCCCGACGCAACGTCCCAATTCTGCGAGCCTGACTGAACGAAAGCCATTGCGACCCCCAGACTATCCATTTTCAAAGTAAACAATGGGCTTCTAAACAATACTTCCTCCGTCATATTCTGATGGCAATACAACAATGCCTTGACATCACGATGCCCTTTCGGCAAACGCAACCCCACTCTGTTTCCTTCTTTTCCTTCCAAATAGTCGAAAGTCACCGGCTGTCCCAACGTTTCAGCCCCAATGCATTTAATCGAAATGACTAAAAACACCAACACAATCAAAAATTGTCTCATCTCTTCCGATGTTATTTCATCACCTTACGGCCATTGATGATGTAGATTCCCTTTGGCAATTTTGTATAGTCACTGCCACACGGCACACCCATAAGATTATAGAATATCCCGTCATTATTGCCACCAAGTATTTCTTCTACTCCTGAATCCTCTGCTTCTACCATATTCTTCAGTTCATCCACACTCCGGAATGTACGTACCCAATGTATCACCAATGGTTCTGAATCCACAGGACCTGTAGTGCGCAGTTGTAGAGGAAGTGATGTAATGTCGTCGGTTGCCACAGTAGTTTTGGCTACTCCTTTGCTATTTTGAAACGATCCATTAACAAGATCATAATAATATACATTATCACCGACCTTACCGTCAAACGTATCATAACCATTGTTCCAAGAGTTGGATCCGGAATATAGGCTCATAGTCAAACCTTCAGGACGTTCCATTCTAAAAGCGAGAATCGGATAGTTTCCACCATGGAATGGGAATGCCCAGCCTCGTCCTATTCTTGACGCCCCTGATGAATTTGGAGTGACGAGGTATGCCCCTTCAGAGTATTCCCCTGTTCCATTACTTCCGGGAATTGACCATTCAGATACTTCTTCATCCTCAAAAGTATCGCTGAGTTTACCCCATTCAAAACCAACCTTATCAGTTGTCGCAACTTCTCCCCCATTTTTATAACTTACCCAATAGCAATAGCCAGGGATTGTCCCTTCCACATTGCTGTCGACGAAATGCCCGAATGTATTACCTGCAGAAATAATTTCTGCATTGTCTTCCTTTCCTATCGGACAACGCCACAAATTTATATCCGTAGGAAGCATACCGGTAAATCCCCAATCTACCGTAAACTGTTTCGCATGAGCATCGAAACCACCCTCTATCGCTGCACTCTCTTCATACTGCGAATTATATACAATCTTTATAGAGGCTATCTCCAACCCTTCCGAGTCGCTCTCTATATAAAGTCGCAAAACTGATGCACCGGAAGGGAATTCAACTGTGCCTACAAATGCTTCCTGCATTTCAATAGATGCCGGAATCTCAGCAATTGTTTTCTCACTGCCTGCTACAGCTACTCCTAAAACACCAGGAGACACTGATTTATAAGTCACATATACGTCATAGGTATCTCCTATAGGGCACGACAATGTATAATTGAGCCATTCTCCGGCATGGGTATCAACCACTGCCCATAACCCATCTGTTTCTTTAAGCGCCACTCCCCCTTCCGGACGATAAACAGATGCCATAGCGGCATTCACTTTATGATACGTATGCCCTTCTCCATCCTCACTGATATTATAATAGTCATAATCAGCAGCGTTTATGACCCCTGGCATCACATGAATTCCAGATACTCGTTTCCCTCCAATATAGCTAACAGGATCACCTGCCATCCATGTCTCAAGACTCTTTGTCAGTGTACCCCAGCCATTCCATTCATAAAACCAGTTTGGAGATGTCCCCGAAGTCTCAAACCCATATTTATCAAGTGTATATTCGTGTGTTCTCTGAAGCCATTTGGTATCCTCGTCGCTCTCTCCTGCCCTTACGAGATAATGTGAATATGCAGATGTGCGTGAACCTACATTAGATATTGAACCCCGCTGAGCTGGACTTGGCTTGATCGATTCCCAGCGGCCGCTTCGGCATTTGGTCTGAAGATACATGTTGTTGTCCAAAGTCACCTCATCCCAGTTTTCAGTATATCCTGCCGGTTCCCATGGCTCAGGTTGGTCAGGGAAAGACAAGAAACTGCTCAGATTATATCTGTAATTGAATTCGATTCCCTTGAGAAGGCGATTATCATGCAGCGAATAGAAGCGGTCGCCTTGATTCCATGCTATCTCTGCAAATTCTATATATTTATGCACACCTGCGAGTACATGCCCTTGATCTCGTGAAGATTCCTGACATTGTCCGTTGGGATAGAAATAATATTCAAGAAGTTCATCGTAGCCATAATCCTCTGTCTTGTTGGAGCGTCCTTCCAGCGAATAAGTCTTCTGGTATTCATCACTCGACGATGGACGGCTGCTTGTGATAGGGGGACCCGGTGGATAAGGAAGATCATCCTCTCGATGAGGGAGGCCAGATAAATAGCGGAGTGCGCGGTCATAGATAAGCTCATTGTCAAGATAGACTCCCATTGCCAGCATGGCAAGCATACCAAACATTCCTTGATTGCCATAACGCGAGCAGTCGCCATTGAATATATTCCAATAAAATGTGATCCCGTTGGCATCATCGTTTGAATAATTAGCATATTTTGCTGCCAAATCTTCAGTATTGGAATAATACGGATAGGTCAGCATATCTTTAAATTTCTGCTGTTCTTCTGGTTCCCAGCCTTCGTAATCGCGCATTAGCTCTGCTGCTTCTATAAGGAGATTAATCTTGCCGTTGTCAAGAGGACCCGTACCGCGCGCAGAGGTGTTTGTGTAGTGATTGTTGGCATTGAGATATTCCACAGCCTTGTCAGCATAGCGGGTGTCTCCTGTAATGTGCCAAAGCAATGCAAGGTCATGAGCACAGCGACCGTCTATTCCGACAGTGCCGTTGAATTGACCTTCCTTTATCTGTGTGCCCCGGTCAGTCACCTTCCTGTCAAGCGCAGTATGCTCCGAATTTAAAAGATTAAGATAGGTAGTGTAATATGGTTCTACCTTTGCTTCAACCATAGCTTTCATACGGTCAAGCTGTCCTTGAGTATAAGAGCATCCGGGATGCACGAACATGCGCTCAGCTTTCAGCTGACCGAATATACCAATCACGGCAATCAGGATAATGAAAAGTCGCTTCATAATAAATTTTTATGTTTAAGGGGCGTATCCTTTTCGAACACGCCCCAGATTCTTGTTCTTATATGGTTGAATAGTTCAAGTGGAATTATCGTACCATAGCCTTTACAGTTTTTACTGCACCATTCTTCACAGCCTTCACGATATAAAGTCCGGCAGGAAGAGTAAGGGTATCTGTTCCAGCCATAACTTTCTTGCCGTCTGCAGTATAAGCCTCCAGAGTTGCACCGGGAGCCACTACAGTCTTACCGTTCTTAAGATATACGTTGACATTTTCGACTACAACAGCATCCACTGCATTATCATCAATAAATTCATCACCATCACGAACTTCCTGGCCGCCTTCACCATTGGCATAATCCTCACATACCATGAGAGCATCGCTTGAATCCTCTACAGTGCCTGTGTAGTGGATTGTGAAAGTCGGCTGGTCTACAGTTACAGTTTCAGGCTTTGCTATACATACGAAACCAAGCCATGAACGTTGCTGTACGCCACCTTCGCCATTGGCATCCGGCTCAACGATAGTTTGGAACGCATTGAGATTCGGGAATAACACGTCGCCTGCGCTGAAGAGGAGGCCGCGAGTCTGGTCGTCGTCGGTTGCACGGACATTGTTGAGATCTATTACAATGATGTCTTCTGTATAGACTGTCTCTGTGCCGTCGTTCACTTTTGAGCCAAGAATCTGGAAAAGCTCAGCATCATACTGGTCTACGACTTTGTATTTATCACCACGGAATGAAGGATACTTCTCATCGAAAGAGTCTGTATTGCCACCCCATTTTACAGCGCCATCTTCGTTGAGTCCATCTGAATATTTGCGTTGAAGCATGAACTCAAACTTGAAGTCACCGAGATTCCAAGCACATCCATCTGTGGTGATTTGAAACACCATATAGGGCTCAGCCTCGGTAAGATTAGCTGTAGCTGCGTAGCGGATGTCAGCACGCCAGTTGCCGTTTTCGAGTTTGGTAAGTTTGTTGACTGCACACTTGCCATCTTCACTTACAGGAAGGATGGTTGCGCCATTGTCAGTTGCCCATGAGTTTTCAGGATTCCAACGAACCTGTGCGTTTGCTGCGCCTGCGAATGCAAGGGTTGCAGCGAGAAGGATAGTAGATTTTTTCATTATTGTGATGTATTATGTTGGTTGTTTAATCTGCATTATAATTCGTATGAAAAACGGCCTCTACTCAATGTAGAAGCCGTTTTTTTTATTTTTTTATTCCCAGAAAGGATTCTGAACTAAGTTGGGATTAAGTATCATCTGGTTAAGCGGAATCGGGAGCATGTAAGTGCGCTGCTTAAAGACTCGGTCTGCCTTAGACTCCACAATATAGTAGCCGTCATCGCTCACCATTACTCCATTGTCAATAGTCTTTGCCGGATCCTGGCTGTTTGTGAATAGGGTCTTACCATCCGGACCCTTCTTTGCTGAAGCTTGTGCATAAGTAGGCGGATTGTTCGGATCGCAGAAAGCATAAAGCCACTTGTCGCCATCCTCAATACGCATCCATTTATATGTGTCAAGAATATCCTGCGTCAAACTTTTGACTGCTACTGTATAGCATTGGGAATCTATGAAAATATTCTTTCTTTCATCCTTTGACTTGCCGATATAAAGACCTTCGAGATTGTCGCCGAAAAGCTCTTCACCCTTCGCCCAGCGACGCACATCATCTACCCGGTATCCTTCGAGATAAAGTTCACAAGCACGTTCCTTTCTTATGTCCTCAAGTGTCCAACTTGATTTGACCGGCATACTTACTCGCTTACGTAAGAGGTTGATATGGGCATTCTCGGCTACTGTTATTGGACTTCCTCCATTAAGCTCACAAAGTGTCTCTGCATAGTCGAGATATACTCCACCAAGGCGTATCACCGGTATATCGTACGAAGCATCATTAGCGCCACATGTTGTCTCTACACTCCATTTGCTTACACCGGGAAGGAAAGATATAGTAGAATTTACAGTGGGACTGCCCAGATCTGAATAATTGTCACGTTTTGAGCTGTAAGTCCACATATAGCTCATGAAAGGAACTCCAAGTTCAGAAATACGGGGATCCATGTTGTCATTACACCAGTAGCGAGGATCTGAATAATCCGTCGAACGTGGCGAACCATCCTTTGTCTCAAAGCTCTCTACGAGATGGCGTCCCATACCGGATGATCTGTAGGTGTGAACCCAGTTCTGACCCGCAAGTTTACTTGTATTGTCAAATCGGTTGGCAAGAATATACTCTTTATTAGCCTTTTTGAGTATACCGGCAGGATTTCTGGCAACCGTACTTTCAAGAGTAAACATATATTTGTAGCTTGCCTGACCAAGAGCATCGTTGTAGAAAAGCTCATAACTATTATCAGAAATGACATTCTCCAATGCATTCTTGCCGATTTCAAGAAGTTTTTTGCTTCTTGCAGAGCGCGAGTCTGCAGTCGTCGGATTATTGGCCGCAGGATATGAATCCATCTCTGTGTGATATTTCTGCCAAGTTCCTTCGAAAAGACATATGCGTCCAAGGAGAGCATATGCAGCCCCGATCGTAATTCGGCCTTCTTTTGCATTGTTGCGGATATCTGACTCCTTCGGGAGTTTGCCTGATGCGATTGCCCACTGAAGGTCTTCGATCATGAAGTCTACAAATTCATCGCGTGTGGCGCGAGGTGCCATCACTTCAGAAGAAGTCGGATCAAGAACCCTCTCCACGATTGTGCCTGGTCCAAAATCGCGGAAGAATATCCAGCTTTCATAAGCGCGGAAAAAGCGGGCTTGTGCTCGATACTCATCAAGATCTGCTTGGTTTCCTTTGTAATAATGGTCGGCATAATATTCAAGATAATTGATGGAACGCACATGCGCATAGTACTCATCATATCGGTCGTTCTTTTCAGGCTGGCTCATTTTTGATGCCGAGATGTCGCCAGACATGCCTGTACCGAAATCACTGTCTCCGTCTCGATCGGCAAGACCTTGTATCTTACCGGAGTTCATCAATTTTGGCAGCCAACCATACCAATTGTTGACCTCAGCTTCATAATAACCGATTTTATCCATTGTATTAGACTCGTTAGTTGTGATCTCAGGATAGAAATCAAGGGCATCGTCGCAACCGGTAAGCGCAACTGCAGTAAGTGCCGCAAGAGTCAGTATCTTTATTGTCTTCATAATATTTCGGGAGAGATTAGAATGTTACGTTTAAGCCGATTGTATAGCTGCGATAAAAAGGATAGGCATTTGCGCCTGAGGTGCCCCCAAGTGGATTGGTCGCCATATTCTCAGGATCTGTCTTGTCCTTGTTGAATTTGATTGTGAAGAGGTCTGTGCCGGTGAAGTAAAGTCTTACCTTTTCAATTCCGACTTTCTTGGTCCAGTCAGAAGGAAGTGTATAGCCTACAGTAAGATTTTTAAGACGGCAATATGCCATATTCTGCAGGCGATACCATGCGTCGCTGTAGAGGTAATTATAGGCAGTCATGCTTCTATGCCAGCGCGGAGTAGATGCATAGGGATCATTGTTGGGAACACGGTAGTCAGAAGCACTTGTAGTGACTGTGGTCTGAGTCAATGATCCATCCCCTGATACGTTGTAGTACGTTATCTCTTGGCCTACCATACGTGAATCCTCGCCAAGGTTATATCCCCACGTCTTGTCATACCACTGGCCACCTTGTATCTGATAGATATTACGTCCGGGAGCTGTCAAAGTAGTGACATCGCGAATCAGTTTTGCCTCCCCTACTCCCTGGAACATCAGATTCAGGTCAAATCCCTTCCATTGACCGCCGAGATTAAGTGCGTAGGAATAACGCGGATTGGTAGTGCCAAGGAATTTAATATCATCGTAGTCGATATTTCCGTCGCCGTCAAGGTCAGCATACATTGCATCGCCGATACCCATTATTGAAGTGTCTACCCCAAGAGACTGACCATCTGCAGCATCAACCATTGCCCTATATGCGTCAAGTTCTTCTTGATTTTCAATAAGCTTCACAAACTCCATACCAAACATTGAGTTAAGCTGATAGCCTTCTCGCTGTTTCGTAATGGCATTCTGGCTATAGCTGGATGCATTTGGCATCGAGATAAGCTTGTTCTTGGCATCCGAGAGATTGAAACCAACATTGTAGTACACTTCTCCTATACGGTCGCGCCAGTTTAGCTGTATTTCCCAGCCATGTACTCTGAGCTTGCCACTGTTAGTTTTTGGGGCATCTGCTCCGAATACACTCGGATAAGTTACACCGACAAGCATATTGTCATTGGTCTTCCAGAAGTATTCTGCCGAACCACTCAGACGCCCGTTGAGGAATGAGAAATCTACACCGATATTGGTGTTCTTGACGATTTCCCAAGTGCGGTCGAGACTGATGACATTACTCTGCCAAAGTGTCTGTAGAGGTGAGGCTGAACCGGTCGGTCCAAAAAGACCGGCGCTTGTGGTGTTGGAGCCATTTACACTTGTAGCGATATTACCCACGAAGTCATATCGGCCTATACCCTCTTGATTGCCGGTCTCGCCATAGGAGGCGCGGATCTTCAAGTCGTTTAGCCAAGTGACGTCGCGCAGGAATTTTTCATCGCTTATACGCCAGCCACCGGAGACTCCGAAGAAACCCTTCCATTTCTTGCCACGCACAAACTTTGACGAACCATCGTAGCGACCGAGAAGTTCGATGAGATAACGCCCCTCATAATCATAATTGATACGTCCAAAATACGAAGCAAGCGCAGTAGTCCACTTGTCATCCTTGAATTCCACCTTTGAAGTTTCAGGATTATATGATGAAGAAAGTGATTGCAGAAATCCATCTGCAAGATTCAGAAGCTTGACATCAGACTCTTCCTTGCTCTCGCGCTCGTAGCTTGCTCCGAGCATAGCGGTCAAATTATGCTCCCTATTGGCTCCAAAATCAACCATATAGTTCAAGTATCCTTGGTAGATCTGATAGAGAGCCGAAGCGTTGAAGCGGTCGAAGCGGTTGTCAGTAGGACGCACCATAGTCTCAATCTTCTCATTGTCCCAATTATACATGTAATTCTTGAGCATGGTCTCTTTGTTGGTCCAATCCTTTACTGTATACCCTACGGTACCGACAAGGTCAAGACCTTTTATGAGATGGAAGGTGGGACGCACATTGACAACGGTCTCATTATATATCTGTCGTTTGCTGCCGCCCAATTTGGCTACCGCTACGTCTGAATAGTTGTTGAGCCAACCGAAAGCATGCTGACCATCTGAGGTAAAGATCGGAGATCCAGGAGGATTACCATTGACACCTGATGGATTATTGAGAGGATAGGTATTGTCCCTGCGTACAAATGAGATTGTAGTAGCGAGATCAAACCAATTTGTTATCTTGAAGTCGTTGTTTGCTCTTGCTGTATAGCGGTGAGCCTTTTCCTTAATACCGAATTGCAGAGGAGAACCATCATACATGTAGCCAAGACTGACATTATATTTCGCCACATCGCTGCCACCACTTACACTGAGAGAGTGGGACTGCGCGAATGCATTGCCAAAAGTATCACTATACTGATCCGAGTCTATGAAGCCGATATCACTGATAGCATCGGCATTGCCTCCAAGTGCTGCGTAGCTTTGCACCGTGCCCATATACTGCGGATCCCTTGTCTTCATAGCATAGATTGCTGCATATGGGAATGCTCCCACTGGAGTAAAAGTATTTAGTGTGCCACTTGATATTCCTTCATTGTAAAGCACTTCTTCTATACAGGTGGCCCACTGCTGAAGATTCATCCACTGCACCTGTGGATCAGAAACTTTCCATGTTACGTTGCCACTGTAGGAAATAGTGGGCTTCTTGCCGTTCTTGCTGCCACGTTTTGTAGTCACAAGCACAACGCCCCCCGCTGCACGAGCACCATAGATTGAAGCCGAAGCATCCTTAAGCACTGAAATGTTTTCTATATCATCAGGATTGATATCTGAGAGACCACCGGGGACACCATCTACGATCACAAGCGCGCTTGTATTATTGACAGAAGCTTCGCCTCGAATCTTGAAATCCCATGACTCACGTCCGGGAGCGGACGAACCACGTGTCACAACCATGCCCGGTATCTGACCCTGGAGATCTGCCAATGGGTTTGTTGCAGTAGCCTTGTCGGCAAAAACCTTGTCATCAACCGAAGATACAGCACCTGTAAGAGAGCCTTTCTTCTGGACACCATAGCCTACTACGACAAGCTCGTCAAGGGTTGAATTGTCTTCTTCAAGTACGATCTTGAGTTCTGGAGCCGCTGCAACTTCTTTTGTCTTATAGCCTACATAGGATACTATAATGGTCTTTCCCTCTACATTCTTTAGTGTAAAGTTACCATCAATATCAGTCGCTGTTCCATTGGAAGAGCCTTTTACCATTACAGTAGCACCGATCAATGGCTCTCCTGTGTTGTCGACGACCGTACCGTTCACTGTAGCTATCGGAGCTACTGCCGGTGCCGGGGAGGCCATGATTATTGACGACGTAAATCCCGGGGCTGCACACCCGAGAACAGCCATTGCCAGACACATTGCCACTCTTCGCCGGTTGATTGATAGATTCATAATTAAAGGTTGTATTTGATTGTTATTGTTTTCTATTAGGTCAGTTCTTTACAAATTTAAGAACTTCTTTTCAATTATAGTCGGTCAAGCGATTAAAAATACTCAATGTATTTGGAAAATATCGTCTTTATCCTGATTGTCAAATGGCTGCACTGAAACACTCTCTCATCTGGCGGATACCAATATAGAAATGATTTTCTGCAGTTCTGGGAGATATCTTAAGCGACTCGGCTATCTCTTTTGTATTTTTACCTTGATGGATGCGCATTATATATATCAGTTTGCGCTGACGTGGCATGGAGTTGAGCTGTTTCCGCTCCAGACGCTGCATGTCGCGACCTACTATTGTATTCTCTGTCTCGTTGGTGACACCTGTCTGAGTAAACGATAACTGTGAATGTACAGAGGTCTTGACATACTGGTGACGCAGATAGTCGTTGACCGCGTGCGACGCGATCGAGAACGCAAGACTGCCTGCAGACTCAGCAATGATTTCGCCCGGGTATTCCAGCAGACGAAGGAAGACGTCTTGCATCAGGTCATCGGCATCATCTTCATTATTGATACGCGAGCGGATATATCTCTGCAGCTTTTCGCTATGCTTGTAGAAGAGTTCTACAGCCTCATGATTGGAGTGTTTTGAGTTTGCCATGTCGTTTGATTTTTTTCGCTTGAGCGAGGTTAACGATGGCAAAATTACGGCAATCCAACCACTATCCAAAATTTTTAAGGCTCTCTTTCATGTCACAAAATTTTATGACATATTTATTTTATAACAGCATTTATATCAATACTTTAATTTTTTGAGACTACAATCTAACCCAATTATTTGATACTCTACTTGAGTCTCAATCTGTCTCAAAACTATTTTTGAGATACTCTCCGGGCGAAATTCCCTCGATATTCTTAAAGTGTCGGAAGAAGGATGCACGCGATGAAAACCCGGCCATCTCTGCCAAGGCAGTGAGGGTTAGCGATCGGTTTTTCTCATCTTTCACAAGACGCTTAAATTCTTCGACACGATACTTATTCACATAGTCATAGAAGGTATGCCCTTTGTGCTGGCTGAAGAATTGGCTGAGCTTATGACTCGATATTCCGACCATTGCCGCAAGGTCTGCTACCTTAAGGTCAGTCTGGAGATAGGGCTTTTCAGTTTCCATTACATCCTCTACCTTATGGGCTATCTCTCGCGCTTCGTTTCGTGTGAGAGTGTTTGATGCATATTTCTGGCGAGGACTTGGCTCCTCAATCAATACTGAATCAGCAACAGCTACGACCTCCACCGGTTCCGAGGATTCTATATCTTGTTTTCGATTTTTTCTTGCTACATATATCCAAATAAGGGTCAACACAACAATAAGAGCCATGATAAGACCGATAAGAACATACCACCATAACGGATATGGAATGCGGAGCTTTACAGATGTCAATTCAGCTTCACCATCTGAGTCATTGGCTGATTTCACTTTTATCTCATGTTTTCCGGGAGATAGCTCGTACAATGTCAAAGATAATTCACCAGCGAAACGCTTCCATTCGCCTCCGTCAAGACTATAGATGTAGGCCTCCGGTTCCTCAAGAGCATACGAGAACGTAGAGAAATCAATCTTTATCGTGTTGGTAGACTTGTCAAGATCAACATGAAAACTGCCGTCGCCACTTTCTCGTTGAGGAACGAAATCAATTTGCTTGCCGTTTACGGTAAGTACAGTTGGTATAGGAGCCCGTTGCGACTCTATAGACTGGTCGATCTCCGATTCCGTAAGTCTTAGCAGACCGGCTGAGTTTCCAAACCATATATGTCCTTCCGTATCAGAAATTGGCTGTCCCTGAAGAAATGATGGCGATGGAAGGCCGGAGGCAAGTCCAAATCGAGCTACGTGTCCGTGAGAATCAACCCGGAATATTCCTCTATTGGATGAGATCCAAATATTGCCGGCGTGATCCTCTACTACTCCCTTGGCATCCACACTGTCAAGCAAAGGATGGGCAATGACTTTCTGATCCGACATATCCATATTCGAAGTAATCACCATTCCGTTTTCAGGTACAAAATAAAGACGATGCCTGCTGTCTTCGTAGACAGTACGGAAACGTGTATTTCTTGGGAAGGTCGATGGAAACAAATCTGTCCGCAATTTATCCTGACGAGGATCATAGACACAAAGTCCGGATTCCGTACAGATCCATCCTTTTCCTTCTGAATCGAAGAAAATACCATAGACATTTCCATCCGGAAGTCCACTGTTTGACGAAGTGTACTGTTTTATTTCCCCATTCTTTTTCAGTTTAATCAGTCCATAGTTGGTGCCACCCCACAAATTACCCTCTTTATCCGCAGCGAGAGAGAATATATGCCCAGAATTAAATACTGAATGAGGGCCATCGATTGAAGGATTGCTTACAGTTCGAGCTACTGGATCAAGTATCTGCAAGCCGCCGCCATAAGTGCCAATGTATGTTTTTCCATTGTGATCAAGCAGGGAAATAATCATTTCGGAGCGCAATGCAGGACTTTTCACACTCCAAGCCGTAGAACAATTTCGTTCAAATACGGTTATTCCCTCTCTCGTTCCTATGGTAATGCGTCCGTCAGATATGCTGAGAGCTCTGACCGGGACTCCTCGTGTATTAAATACTGCAGGATTATCGACAAGTTCAAACGGACCTGTCCACGAAGGAGTGTAATCAACTCCATTTTGGTAATATCCTACCCAAAGATGATCACCACTGTCTGTATATAGGGTATAGACCTGATTGCTCGAAGGGCTTATAGGATCAGAAGCTATGTGCCGTGCATTGCTTATGATTTTCTCTGAAGCCACATCTATTTTGGTGATACCACCCCCATCTGTCCCGACATATAGGATAGATCCGTCATGGTTCAGTTTCATGGATGTGACAACATTGCCTTTCGAAAATCCAAAAGCCTCCTTGACGTTGCCGGTTGAAATGTCTATCTTCCAGATGCCATTGCCCGATGTGCCAATATAAATATATTTATCGGTTGCCGCAATTGAAGTTCCACTCAAAGTTTCCACCATAGCAGAGTCTCCGACAGGTTTGACCGTCATATTGTCCGCATTCAGAGAGAAAACACCTCCTTGGGTCAAAAGATAAGCTCCTCCATTGCCTGCAGTCATGTCTACGACTTTGTTTGATAAGTCAAGTACATCTTGCCCTACCATTACCCGATGCGATCTTCCGTCAGGTGTAAACGCAATGATTCCCTCGTCGCCTCCGACAAGGGATAATTTATCCGGAATCCAAAGTGCACTGGTAGCAGGGAAAACCGCACCGTCAAGAAGCTGACTTATGGAGTGCTCCTTTCCGGATGTTTCTATACGGAATAATCCTAAGGAGGACGCTGCAATCAAGCCTCCTCCTTGAGCTGGAGTCAAGGCCTTTACGGCAGTCTCTCCCTTATCGGTATGCGACAAATCTATCCTTAGGCTATGTTCCCCGTCAAATCTTACCAGGCCATGGTCGGTAGCAAACCAAATGAATCCATCCCCAGTACGGGCAATGTCGTATGTAGTGAATCCGTTGGATTCCATACCTTCAGCGTGAGGAACACGCTGATACAGGCGTCCCTCAGCATATGCAGATAATGCCGTCAGCAGACCCGACAGCATTACCAACATCATGTATCTTATATACTCAACTCTCGCCATAAGTGGGAGTTTAATATCCGTCATCGATGATAGTGTTACACTACTTTTTCAACGTAGTAATGGTTGTTAATATTGCCGCATTCGGATTATTCCCGTCAAGATCTCGAAGACGGTTTAAAGCCTCAATATAATAATAGTCTGCATAGATGATCGAATAGTCTATCTCGCTTCCCGCCGGATGATGTCCCGTGGAGTGCAGGAGAAATGAATTATTCTTATCGCCAGACTGATACTCATCGCTGCTGAGAGATGATAACATGGCAAGCGCCTCTTCCTTATAATGGTCACATTTCTCCTTATCCACATAGCCGCTTAGTTCAAGGAGAGCTGATGCCACTACGCACGCTGCCGATGCATCCCGGGGAGTTTCGGGAATCTCCGGATCATTGAAATCCCAATACGGGATTCTGTCTTCGGGCAGACGGTCAAGATAGACGTCTGTCACTTTTTGGGCAAAATCAAGAAATTTCGGATCTTTCGTTTCTCTATACACCATTGTGTAGCCATAGATAGCCCAGGCCTGCCCTCTCGCCCACATAGAGTCATCATCATATCCCTGATGTGTACATCCACGCAGGAACTCACCGGTCGACGGATCATATACAGCCACATGATATGAAGTATAGTCAGGACGGAAATGATGCTCCATAGTCGTTTCGGCATGCTTCACAGCGATGTCGTGAAGATACGGATTCCCGCCGTGGTTAGCCGCCCAAAACAGCATCTCAAGATTTATCATGTTGTCCATGATTGTATTGTGGCCGCCGAGCATCTCTACATTGCGTGGCCATGAGAGTATTGTGCCGACTGTAGGATTAAAAAGTGTAGCCAAAGAGTCCGCGGCTGCCAGGATCACCTGCCGGTAATCGTCACGTCCTGTCAGGCGATAACCGTTGCCATAGCTGCAATGAATTAGAAAACCAAGGTCATGGTCAAATACCGGAGTGTCCACCACTGTCTTCAATGATTGAGTGAAGCGGTCAGCCTCAGCAAGCACAGCTGTGTCGCCAGTGGCCTCATAGTCATACCATAACACTCCGGGCCAAAAACCGCTGCACCACTCCTCGGCACACGTGGGACGGCATTCCCAGTTATGAGCTTCCGGAGCGACATTTCGGGGCATCATAGTGTGATCGATCTCTCCCTTCCCGGATTCCTTCAGTTCTGCCAATGTCGAGAGTACGTGACTGTGACAATAGTTGAGCTGCGACGTCGTATTGATGTCCGGGATCCCCTTATAGGAGCCACAAGAGCCCATAAGCGTCGCAAGCGCCGCAAGGCACGCCAACGTCTTTGATGGTGTCTTTACAGGATTCATTTGTATTTCTTGTATTTTTTAATTTCTTTCTTATCTATAGGTGTCAGGCGTACTGCTACGCCCCCTTTGGGTTGCAAATCAAACTTTAGCACTGTAGATGGAGTGACTGCGTAACTTTCGCATCTGACCTTGGTTGCAGTATCCATTTTCAGATCGTCGGTATATACCTGTGCAGCCCATTCAGTTCCATTAGGGAGAAAATCAAGTGGAATCTCTTCATGCCGTGCTTCATTGTTTGTCATAGCGCCAATAAACCATGTGTCTCCCTTTCTTCTTGCCATTACGATATCGCGTCCGGGATATCCGGAAAGTACCTTGGTGTCGTCGAAGGTTGTCTCTAAGTTCTCAAACCAATCGATCTCCGGCTCCCCATGATAGCGGTCGGGGGTATCATACCAAAGTATAGTCTGCAGGGGGCTATAGAATATCAGCGATGCTGCGAGCTGATGTGCATGAGTGTTCTTCAGCCGCTTGTCAAAGTAGCATATGGTATAGTCTGCCGCACCATTGAGCATACGGGTGAATGGAAGCGTCACATTGTGGGTGGCATCTGGCCACTCCTCGTTGCCGTGGATACCTTCCTGAGTAAGAAGGTTGGGATATGTACGTGAGAATCCGGAAGGGCGGTATTCGTCATGTATATTCATCATCAACCCATTATCAGCAGCCTTGCGCACCATGTCATGGAGCCATGTGGCCCAGCGGTGAGAGGCATATTGCACGAAACCGGACTTCACACCTACTATACCCCATTCCTTAAGGAGAGGAAAAAGTTCATCCATCTGCTTCATCAAGGCATGCTGGTTGACATATAGCCATATTCCGACACCCTTCTCTTTGCCGTATTCCACTATCTTCTGCATATCAAGCTTGTCGATCACCTTTGTGGCGTCGCCGTCATGACTCGTACATGGCACATACCAGAGCCAATCAAAAAGCATATAAGGAATATTGTGCTCGGCACAAAAATCAATGTTCTTCATTCCTGCCTCAGTGGTAAGAGTCGTACACCGCATGATTTTCCCCGGCACAACCCATGAGAAATCACCTTTGGCGGGAGGATTGAGATTATTGACTATATCATTGTTTTCCAATAGTTGTGTCGGACTGTCAGCTGTCATGATTATCTTCCATGGAGTGGCGTAATATGTCACTATATCTACCGGTGAATACATTACCGATTCAAGAGTTCCCTCATGTCCTTCGCGATGGCGGAGTTTCGTAAGGCACCAATCATCATTGTCAGCATCAAGGATGGCTACCCATTGTCCTCCGGGAAGCTCCATAGTCAAGGCCCTTTCTACAGGTATGGATATGCTGTCGATTGGCTGGTATGCAAATGGAGCCTGCGCCCACTCCTCGCTCCATGCCATTGTTCCTTCCGGAAGAGTAAAGTCGGTCAGATCGTCTACCACCTTGTGGAATATTGCAGCAGGGTGCTCGGGAAAGAAGTAGCGGAAAGCAATTCCTTCGTCGTATGCCCTTACCTCTACGTCAAGACGGTAGTTGCTCTTGTCTTTGCGCGACATATGAAGTGTAGCCTGATTGTATTTGTCGCGAACCTCGGAACGCTCTCCGTATAGCGGTGCCCACACTGTATCTATTGAAGTCCCGACACTGACACTGTCTACTGTCAGCAGTTCCATCCACGAATCCGGCTGAGCGAGATCACGCTTGCCCAGAGCCATCTCCCATGTACGGTTGTCCACCTCCAGACCGGCGCGCGAAGGAAGTATTACCTCTTTACCATCGACCTTTACCGAATATGTCAATTCCTTACCCGGCTTCTCAAACCTCACCTCACGTCGCCCATCAGGCGACGAAAGGGTAAGCACTTGACTTGAGGCAGCTATATTTCCAGCCACACAAATAGCAGCTATTGTCACAACGATTCCTCGCATATTAATCCTCTTTAATTTAGATTTTAGTGTAGTTAGCGCACTCCGTACGCGTCCCCGATCATCATATAAGTAATAAAAATAGATGTGTTCGGAGAAACTTTTTATCTTTAATTCGTTGAAGCCACCTTTTTCACTCAATCCATATCACTTTTTTGTTTCCAATACACTCCATACCTCTCCCTATGGATATCGTAAAGAGGCTCAATTGTCAATCCATCGGCCGTAACGAAGGTCAAAGGTCCGTTTTTTTTCAGGCTTTGGATATCAATCTCTGTCGGAAGTCCTTCCGGTATATGATAGTCGTAGGTATAATAGTCGTTGTAAAGAGTAGGATTGCTATATGGCGCTGGCGCCTCCATCCCATCCGTGCCAAGACGGGCTGCCATAACTATCGGACCATAAAGTAACGATCCAAGCCCTGAACCATCAGTAACCTGCTCAAAAGTCAGATTCATATCGAAATCAACCTCAATTCGATCCCCCTTTTTCCATGTCCGATCAAGCATTGCATACCCATTGCCGTTATATTTGGTATTGACCTCCTTTCCATTTACCTTTATAGCCATTCCTTTACTCCATGAAGGCTTACGGATACCTACACTGCTCTTTACAGGCTTTTCCGTTTCAATATTCAGAGTGGTAGAAGAGGAAGCCGGGAAATCAGTCAGTTGCGTCACCTTGATTCCTTTATCTTTCCAATCAAGCCGAGAGGGGATAAAAAGATTCACAAGAAGAGCGTCCGGAGCCTTACTGTAGATCTGCTCGCCGTATTTGGAATGATTCTCAAATCCACTTCCCACGCAACACCAGAATGAGTTTTCCGGTGTTGAATACACTCGGTGTGTACCGGTTGCAAGAGGTAGGAAATATGCTACCATACCTGTCTCCGGATCCTGTTGACCAAGTATATGGTTGTATAGCGCACGTTCATAGTAATCCATCACACGCGAGTCAGGATTGTTGCAGAAAAGATGGCGAGAGAGCTTAAGCATGTTATAAGTGCAACATGTCTCTCCCGTATATCCGGAGATGTGTTTTGAAAATTCCTCAGGCTTGAAATAGTGCTCCTTATCGCTCGAGCATCCCGGTGCAAAAGTATGATGAGCGAGCATCTCGTCCCAAAAGAAACGGCTTAGATTAAGCGACTCCTCATCACCCGTAAGTTCATATCGACGCATCTCGCCAAGCACTTTTGGGATGAAAGTGTTGGTATGTTTTGTACCCAAGTCGGCGTTTCCGGCTTTCAGCGGATCTATCACATCGGGATGATAGAAAAACTCAGCTACTGAAAGGAAGTCCGGATCCGCTGTTATAGAGTATAGATTATATAATGCCTCGTTAATTCCTCCGAATTCGTTGCGAAGCATCTTAAGGCGTGTGGGCTCATCTATATCTTTGAGTTTTGTCACTGCCCATTTTCCCATATCAGTCGCCACTTCAAGAGCTTCCACGTTGTCGGCATAGATATACTGGTCGATAAGGCCGGAAAGAATCTTATGCAGTGTATACCAGGGTGCCCATACAGATGTGCCCCTGATATTCCTGTTGATTAGCTCTTCCGGGAATGCGCTGATATATCCGTTGCCATGCGCTTCCTGCACGCTACGGAGTCCACTCACCAAACTGTCTCCCTTAGCTTTCATGAGTGGATCGCCGGTAGCAGCATACATTTGTGCAAGCGCCGACATCACATGTCCGGTCGTATGTCCACGAAGCTCGCAGTCAAGAGATTCCCAACCGCCGAGTTTCTTCACTGTCATGTATCCACCTTCGCGTCCTGCAGGGACTCCTGCGGTAGTTCGGAAGGAATGAAGCAGGCGGTCAGTACTTAGCGAAGCCAGCCAAGCAGAATCGCGACGCATATTGTCATGGAAACGGCTGTCAAGAAGTCTTACATCCTTAAGATTGAAACTCTCCGCCTTGACCTCTCCCTTCATCGGAAGCTTGATCTTCTCCTCAGCCACACCCGGATATATTGACTGCGCACACGCATAAATGCCACATGCACATATTAGTCCCGCTATAATAATTCTATTAGTATTCATTTTTTTTAATTCTATCTCCAAATTATATGATTGTGGTGCGAACGCAGTGAGCACATCTCATTTAAATACCACATCTTCAACATGCTCCCCAATGAATATGCGGGCGAAATCACTTGTCTTATACCATTTTGGCTTTCCCGGCATTTCATCATAGATATGCTCCCCATTGATCACAAGATTATCGAAGGTCACCCCCTTTATCTTTCTGCTTTCATCGTAGCCTATCATAAGCGACAATTCCGACCTATCACCATTATAATATATGTCCTTGAATAGTACATTCTCGATGCATTGCCCAGGGGCCGCACAGTATTTCTTATTCCAAGCTATCCGCATATCAATAAGCTTACCTTTGCGGAAATTCTCTATTCTTATATTATCAAACGCTATGTTTTTCACTATATTATTGTCTCCTGCCACTATGGCAAATACACCCTGATAGTCGATCTGGTTCTCATTCATATCAATGACATCTATATCTCGATAGACTATATCGGTAATAGTATCCGCGGGTGCATCCACACCTAATTCCGCCGCACTACCGTGCAGACCTATCATAAACGGGTGAGCCACATCTGCCCAAAGAACTGCATCTTCAGTCATAATATTCTTGCATCCCCCTTTATATCCCTTCCTCGTAGCATAAATAGTAGTGCAGTCATCAGATGTTCTTGCAAAGATATGCTTGTATCTTACATTGTTGGAGGCAAACACATTGAACCCATCACCCCAGCCATACCAGCTCATGACCTTTACATTCTCTATCTTTACATTATCCGATCCTCCTACAGCACACTGAGTGGTGAAGATTCCATTTACCTCCACATTGCTGCTTTCGCTTACCATCACCCCGATATTTCTTTCAGGATAGATCATACCTCTGCCGATGACCTTCACACCATCCGCTTCCTTAATCTCAACATTTCCATCAAGCACTGCACCCCCGGCTACATACATAGTCTCACCGCTTCCAAGCGTAAGAGTTCCTATATTGTAATAGCCCGGACCATAGTAATGGTATTTCTTATCTTTCTTCAGTTTCTTCAACTCCCTCTCCGATGGCCTATTCTTCTCAAGAGGATTGGCAAATAGCTGTAGATTATTGAAAATCTCACCATTCACCTCTACCGAAAGATTTCTTGGTGTGTCAAGGGAAAACGTAAATGAATTTCCATCTTTTTCCACAGGGATACTATATGAAAGCGGCCGTACCTGCGCCTCTTTCACTTGAAGCTCATTGGAAGTAACCCGCACATCTACAATACCGTCAAAATCAAAATAAGCCATCGAGACAGTTGCCGCACTGTGCTTTACCCCATCGGTCTTGTCGACCTTCACTGCATATACATCCACAGGCATCCATTCCGTGTCGCCACTCTGCCTGACCTCTACACTGAATGCTTTATTCAGTTTTGCCCCATCCGGAGCCGGATATGTCACTACAGCAGCATCTACCCGAAAAGCATATGTGGCACTAAGTAGAGCGACAAATCCAATCTTATAAAATGTCCTTATATTATTCATCTTCATTTACATGGTTATACACATATATTCGCTCCATACCCCTGTATTACTCAATGAATATTTTCACCCTCATCATCCGAATAGACTTCTTTCCACTATCCACCTACAAGCACGCGAGGCATTAATCGTCTTCTTATTTTAATTATTGTTGGGCATTTGCTTGTAGAATAAGTAAATTTTGATTAATTTTGCAAGCATTATGACTCATCCTTCCACCACAGCTCCTGCCTCGACAGAGCTAATACTCATAAATATATCCGGGGCCGATCATCCCGGCGTCACATGCGCACTGACTGAAATCCTTGCTCGCTATGACGCGGCAATCCTCGATATCGGACAGGCAGACATTCATCATACCCTGTCGCTCGGCTTCCTCATAAAAACTAATGCGGAAGTGTCGGGAAACATTATGAAAGAGCTCCTTTTTAAGGCCACTGAGCTAAACGTCTCTATACGCTTTTCCCCAATCACCATCCAAGAATATGAAGAATGGGTAGGCCGTCAGGGCAAAAATCGTTGGATCATAACTTTATTAGGACGTCGACTGACTGCACGCCAGATTTCAGAAGTTTCTCGTGAGGTCTTTATGCAAGGTATGAACATTGATGGGATCCAGCGTCTTACGGGACGAATGCCACTCGCCGAGACCGAACAACCACTCTCTAAAGCGTGTGTGGAATTTTCAGTAAGAGGCACTCCTGCTGATTTCGAAGCAATGCAGGCAGCGTTTATGCGTCTCGCACAAGAAGAAGGGTTTGACATTTCCCTTCAGCAAGACACCCTCTATCGCCGCTGCCGTCGTCTTATATGCTTTGATATGGATTCAACTCTCATCCGCACTGAAGTGATCGATGAACTCGCTGAGCGGGCTGGTGTCGGTCCGGAAGTTAGAGCCATCACTGAGAGCGCAATGCGTGGAGAGATTGATTTCTGCGAGAGTTTTAAGCGTCGGGTGGGACTGCTTAAAGGTCTCGATGAGAGCGTGATGGAAGAAATCGCCAAAAATCTCCCTATCACGGAGGGCGTAGACCGTATGATGCAGGTTCTAAAGCGGGCTGGATATAAGACTGCAATTTTATCTGGTGGCTTCACTTATTTCGGCAATTATCTTAAACAGCGTTTCGGTTTTGACTATGTCTATGCCAACGAGCTGGAAATTGTTGACGGACATCTCACCGGCCGATATGTGGGTGATATTGTCGATGGGCGCCGGAAGGCAGAATTGCTAAGGTTGATCGCACAAGTGGAAAATGTCGACATTGCCCAGACCATTGCAGTTGGCGATGGAGCCAACGACCTCCCCATGCTTACAACTGCCGGGCTTGGAATAGCATTCCATGCCAAACCTAAAGTAAAAGCCAATGCTCCCCAGGCAATCTCCACCACCGGCATCGATGGAGTCCTTTACTTCCTCGGGTTCAAAGACTCATTTATCTAATATGACCTCCAACTTTCGCAAGCGAAAGTTGGAGGTCAAGAAGATTATATGGTTAACTCATCAACTTTAAGTTGAGCTTGCTAAACTTAAGTCCTCGAAAAAGTTAGTGTAGTTATCAGGATCTGGCCGACAATAATGTAGCATTTCCTTTGAGGGTGACGCTTGACAACACAGCAGGAAGAAGAACCGTCTCTCCCCTCTTTAAAACCCTGTCTCCTCCTTCATATCCAATAGTAGCACTCCCTTCCAGACACATCAGCACAGTAAAGGAAGATTCGTCATAAGACAGTCTCATCTCTCCATCCAACAATAGCCTGTCTACCTTGAAGTGACCGCATTCAGCTATTACAGCATCAGGTACACTCGGATCCGCCGGAGCAGACTTATATTCTTCATAGAAAGTGTAGTCAATAGCATCCTTTGCATGTTCTGTGTGAAGTTCACGTGGATTTCCTTCTGCATCACGACGGTCGTAGTCATAAATGCGGTAGGTAATGTCGCTCGATTCCTGAATCTCAGCGAGAAGGTTGCCCCCTCCTATGGCATGGACTCGTCCTGCCGGGAGAAAGAAGACATCTCCGGCATGAGAGTCGTGCACCGCAAGAGCTTGCTCAATAGTGTTGTCTTCTACCATCTTTACATATTCTTCAGGAGTAAGCTTACAATTAAGGCCCGAGTAAATCTTTGCTCCTTCATCTGCGTTGATTATATACCACATCTCGGTTTTTCCAAGGCTATTGTGACGCTCTTTTGCAAGGTCATCGTCAGGGTGCACCTGCACCGACAGATTGTCGTTGGCATCAATCAATTTGACAAGTAACGGAAACTTACCGTCATATCGATTAAAAACATCCGTGCCAAGTAACTCGGGGCCGAAACACTCTATGAGCTCAGTTATACACATGCCCTTATAAGGACCATCGGCGACAATCGATTCGTGCCCCTCTACTGCTGAAATTTCCCAGCTCTCACCAATATTCGCTTTGGTCTGCACGATACCCTTATACTCACATATTTTTTCGCCACCCCATATCACACTCTTAAGATACGGGATAAACTTGATGGGCTCCTTCTTAATCATTTTTTTCCTCCTCCTCATCAATTTTTGAGAGAGCAAATGAGTAAGCTCCTGCCGAGATGGCCTTACTTGCCCCCAGTTTAGACAGAGTGACACCTATACGCTTCATATCATCGTATTCTACAGTCAAATTTGTACCCCTGACAGCAATACTTTTTGAATTGCCTTTGGCAAATCTCTCGAACTCTGCGGGATCATCAAGATCGAACACTTCCATCTGTACCCTACGTACACTGTCGCCACCTAATGTGGCAAGTTCCGACCTCAGTTCTTTCATCAACGATGGCATTATCCAGCGGCCAGCCGCTGTGATACCTCCCCCGATTACGATGATACCATCAATCAACTGGGCGGCTATAGCCATAGCGTTGCCGGCAACTTCTCCAAATTCAGCGAAAGCCTTGCGGGCAGCTTCCTGATTGCCTTCACGTTTACCATCAGCTATCTCACATATATCCTTCGGCTCGAAATTATGGCCATAATCCCCCGATGCCTCAGCATAGACACGCTTGATGGCACGGACAGCCACACCTTCCTCTACTATTATTCCCTCTTTCATCTTATGAGGAAGACAGAATGTCTCCACGCAAGAGTTGTCACCACGATTAAGTTTACCGTTTACCACAATTCCAACTCCAAAACCTGTACCGAAAGTATATCCAAGAAGATTCCTGAAATGTTTACGACTTCCTGCTTCTTTCAATCGATGATTGATCTCGGGCAGAGCGCCACAAATAGCTTCTCCATATGCAAAGAGATCACCATCATTGTTGATAAAAACAGGTATACCAAACTCATTCTGAAGCATTGGCCCGAGGGCCACTCCATCCCTGAACGATGGGAAGTTAGGCAGGTAGCCTCCGATTATACCATTTGGATAGTCGGCCGGACCGGGAAATGCGAAACTGATAGCCACCGGTTTTTCATCAAGCTTGTCAATAATTTCATGGAAGCCTTTCACCATAGTATCTAAGCAAAGGTCAAGGTCATGAGCATTCGATGGGTATGTTAGTGGTTCGGTAATAAACTCACAGCCTCGCATCGCACCAAATACGAAATTGGTGCCTCCGGCATCAAGCGTTATAACTGTCCTGTCGTCGTGTCTATACATATCTTATATTCATTTTTAATTTCTATCCCACAAATTTACACATTTATTTTAATATTCGCAACACTCTACGCTTTTACTCAATAACTCATATTTTGCAACTATTAAAAAATATCTTACTGCCTATTCTTCTTTTTTTTCGTAAAAATTTGTGTATTCCATAATTTAATTGTAAATTTGCACGTCAACTATCGCATATGCGATATAGTTGACAGACATATTTATGAAAGCGTTTTTGCTTATTCTGAAAAAGAAAATCGCCAAATTTTTCACTACAAACGGAATAGGCAGTCTAAAGACGCTCATGCTTGTCGTATATCCACTCCCCGACAAGGGGCATCGATATCCGGTTGAGCGTGGGAGTGGACTGGTTATTGTTTGTACGGCGTTTGGCGATGCCCCTTTTTCGATAATCGGAACTTGTCCTACGCTTTTTTGTTTTCTGGCAGATGAGTGGACACATCGCCAACAACAACAATAACCGTTATGCGCAACTCTTTACGCAACTTGCTTTTAACAGCAACAATCGGATTATCGATGCCCGGTGCCATGGCGCAATCCGAAAGTTTTACCGGACTCTCCGGCAATTCCTATTACGTAGATTACGAATCAGGACTTGTAATGCAACTACATGAAAACGAAGCGACAATCGTTTCGCCAACAAAAGTAGTAGATGAAGAATTCAAACCAATAGTTGCCAAGCTTGCCGATCTTGCTAATGAGCACTCTATCACCCATCAAGCACTCGCCATTGATTCCGATAATTTTCAAGCATGGCTGAAGGTATGGGAACTCCAATATGATCTGTATGATAAAATCACTGATAATTTCAGAAATGCATCTTTGGATATTTTACAACAATATTACAATCTCGCAGAGATTCTGGAACAAATCTTAGAACTTCAAGCCGCCAACAAACCTGCTAAGAACTACTCTCCTACAAAGGCCCCTTCTACAACTTTCTCTTTTGACATTTGGGAAATCATCTCGGATCTTGACTATGCTGAATTCATGGTTAATTTCACACGTGATTATCTTAAAGACTTAGAAGAAGAAATCAATGAATTTGGAGAGAAACTCGAAGAAAGCGGCGAAGAAATAGATCAGATCAACTCTCAACTCAATCTCATTGTAGAAAGTCATTTTGCTTATATCGAAAATGTCCTTTCATGGCTTTATGAATATGGTGAATACGCAAGCGAAGAGACTGTATATACAATAGCTCAGGAAGTACAGGAGAACGTTGATAAAATTAAATGGGCCAATGAAAACATTCCTGATAATCCTGCAGAGTATGTTGATACATGGGCAGAAATCTGTCTTGACTACTTAAAAAGCACAACTGATAATTCTCTGGAAACAATTGATCTTCTAAATAAACTTACAGAAAGAGTATCGACTTTATATTATAACTTCTCCGGAGTCTTGTTTGCAGGACCAGCAGGAGATGAAGCAGGACTCTTCTACACAATCCTAAAAGACAATGGAAGTCTTATTCTTCCACCTATAATTTACAGCGAAGGAAATGAATACTATGTGACAGCAATTGATGGCAATCTTTTTTCCGGAATGCCGGAAGGAGTTACTATGAAAGACCTGAAGCTTGTATTGCCTTCAACCATAATGAGTATCAGCGACTACGCATTTGCTATCGACGGAATTAAGGAAATTTTTGTATATCCCACACATGTTCCCTCTTTAGATAGCAACTGCTTCACAGAAGACACCTATACAAATGCAGAATTGTATGTTAGAGACAATCTTGTAGAGGACTATAAAAATGCGTCCCCCTGGAATAAATTCCAGAATATCCTTCCGGAAAGTTTAGCATCAGTAAATGATATTACAGATATAAAGCCTGAGGTGCGTATTGAAGGTTCAACCCTTATCGTAAATGTTCCAGCCGGAAACATCATAAATGTTTACACTGCTGATGGCCATACAATTTATGCAGGCTATAACAATCAAATCGCACTACCTTCGCACGGTCTCTATGTTGTAAAGGCAGCCAACATAACAACAAAAATAATGTATTGACAACATTTTTAAAGGTTTCGGGTATTGACGTACCCGAAACCTACCAATCAAACACGAAACTCAAGTTAATAAATTTCTAATAAATAAACATGAAACTTTACAATCGATTATTTCTCTTGCTGACATGTATTATGTTGACAGCAAATGCATATGCCGCAAAGCCAAATGTATATGTAGCAGAATTCAAGAACGAATGCAATGACAACAATGGATATCTCGCCCAGGTACGAAATGCTGTCATCCAAAGTCTTATAGGATCCAATCGGGTCAATATCTACACGCCGGACGCAGATATGCTGCAAGCTATGGAGGAGAAACGACGTGCAAACAGCAATCTCAGCGAATCTGATCTCGAAATGATGCGTGAACTCGAGCGCCAGGGAGCCAATGCCATTGTCACAGGCAGCCTCGACGCCGTAACAATTACCCCTAAGAAAAATGATAAGGGAGAAGTAAGCTACACAGCTGTGGTATCGCTTACCATACGCGCAATCAATCCTCAAGACGGACAAGTATTGAAATCGGTAAGTCTTAAAGCCGGAGAACCCGTACTTGGACTCTTTGGTGCTACAGGAAAGACTAAAGACGCAGCTTTCCAAAAAGCAATGTCAGAAGTCAGCGCAACTTCTTTGATTGAGGCTATCGCTCCTCTTCATGGAGAGATACTCGAATTCGAGAAAATCAACAAAAATAAGGTTGAATCTCTTTATATAAATCTCGGTAGCGAAGAAGGTCTGGCAAAAGGCCATAATTTTGCAGTAATGCTCATACGAAAAATCGGAGGGAAAGAGTCAAAGACCCGTATAGGCACTATCGAAGTCACAGAGGTACAAGGACCTGACATCTCTCTTTGCAAAGTAAAGAAAGGCAAGGAAGAGATATTCAACGCTCACGAAAAAGAACAACAACTTTGTGTCGACTCGTTCTGATATATACATGAGGACACTAGTGTGCATATTGTGTGCCGTATGGAATATGTCTTTCTATACGGCACTTGCCTTTACCGGAACGGTAAAGTTTGACCGTAAAGATGGAAACAATATTGTCATTCAGGCCGGAGGCCTGGCTGCAAAAGCTAAGGAAGCACGTGAAGAAGCCGTCATGAATGCCTTCAAAGCTTTACTCTATGAGGGAATACCGGGCCTGAATGATGGAGTGCCTTTACTAATTGAAAAAAACAAAAGTTTCGATTACCGCTTTTTCGATACACAATATACATATTTCCTTACATCTACTCCTATCACCATTTTGGAAGAAAAGGTGCAAGGTCAGCGTCATGCTCTGATGGAAGTAATAATCAATGTCGAAAAGTTGAAGAAAGCCGCAGTATCAGGCGGGTGTACACTATATCCCCAATGGAAGACTAACAATAGCGACAATGTAGAAGTGGCAGCTAATACATATGCTGTCAAACCTTCTATAATAGTAATTCCATATATGGCCGATACTGACGCTGATTTTGAAGCTATGGTGGAATATGTCACAGATAATCCTATCGCAAGATCAGCTGTAAATGCAGTATCCACTCATTTCGGCAAAATGGGCTATCCGACAAAGGACTTTGTAACGCTATTACAGAACTCAAAGACCAGTGATCTTACGTCTTCCGGTACTCAGACAGATATAATGACCGAATTAGTACGCCAATTACCAGGAGATATAGTGGTCACAGTAAAAGCTGCCATAGATACGAAAGGGGAATCATCTCAATGTACTCTCAACCTGAAGGCTGTGGAGCGCCATACGGGCCATCAGCTTGCCATGCAAGATTTCACCAGCGGTCGCTACAGAAATGCAGACCGGGAAAAACTCGTAGCCCACGCCGTAGACAAGATGCCTTCCGACTTCGTCTCTCAACTTGACGACTCCTTCAGGCGACGCATCGACGAGGGACTTACTCTTGTAGTGGAACTTCAACTCAGCAGCTCAGTCGACGACTGGAATTTCGACACCCCTATTCCGGCGTCGGGCGATGACTTCAAGACATGGCTCGGAGGCTGGATGCGCGAACACTCCCAAAACAACAGCTACGTCCGACCCGCTGCAACCGATAAATATATACAAAATACAATAAAGATTCCACTAATAAAACTTTCCGACGGCTATTCTTATGGGCCTGATGAATTCGCCTCTGAACTGAAGAAAGCTGTGCGGGAGGTGCTTGATGATGAATACGGAGTGAAAGTGACTGAAATGGGCCAAAAACTTATCGTAACCATTGAATAATTCTCCAGCATGAGACATCTTATCACAATCCTATTGATTTTAGCGTGTAATATCCGAGTGCTATCCGCTCACAATATACCCGACTTCCACGAAAAAAATACTACTGAATCCAAGGCCTGCTTCAGCGCTTATGTAGACACTTCTGATGAAACTTTAGCAGACATATTGATGGAAAAGACAAAAGAAATCATCGGACGTATCGGATGCGGACACAAGGATGCGGATTATCTGCTCATACCGTCAATTCATGTTGATGAAACAGAGCGTTCTTCAGGAATGATACGTAATGTCACTCTAATAAAAGGATCATTGTCGCTGATGGCCGTAAGCCGAAAAAATCCGGCAACTATCTTGCACAGTACCAATATACCTTTGGAGGCCATTGTAACAGGCAATCCGTCTGACCCTGCGATTGAGCTTGCAAAGCAGATAAAAGTCAATGATGCTGTATATGTGCGTTTTGTAAGAGTAGCCAGGCGGAAAATATCCGAAGAGTTGTCAGAAAGTCCCTCAATTAACCGACCATGAAACTTAATCTTTATATTGATATGATTCTGACATCGCCTCTCAGAATAATCTTAGTATTATATCTACTTTTAGCTATGCCTTTGCATGCTGAGTTTAAGATTGTAGAGCGTAGCAGCGATAAAACTCCCGATTGGATGCTACATCATCCTCATGACTATCTCGTGTGTATGTCAGAAGGTCAGACCATGGCTGAGGCACAACAACTTTTGCTGCAAGAAATACTTAGGCAAATAGCCGGTGCTGTAGCAACTCATGTGGAGAGTGAGGTTGTAGCTGATATGGGAAAAGAGGGAGACAGGGAATGGGATAATTTCCGAAACACTATCACTGCAACGATCGCCAACCTACCTTATATATCAGATGTAACCCTGGCAAAATGCAAGGATATTTACTGGGATCATGCTATAGACAAGGCAAAAGGAGTGGAGACTTATAGGATGACGGCGCTTTATCCATTCGATACCAGTATGCGCCAGACACTTATAAATCAATATGAGACTTATAATGCCACTCTTGAAGACACTCTCGACAAACTTGAACGTAATTGGAAATTAGTAAGCTCATCAGTCGAGTTAGACAAGGCTGAATCAGAACTCGAAGTACTCTCAAAAAGTTTTCCTGACGCAAATAGACGCATGCGATGCCAACAGGCTTCCAAACTATATCGTGGAATACGCAAGTCTCTATCGCTTGAAGCTGAAGTCATAGCAGAAGGTTTATGCAAGGTGAGGGTCTTACGAGGTGACTTGTTGTTTCATATAGAAGGACGGCTTGACGTTTCTTCTGATTGCGCATCAGACATAAAAGTCACAAAGGATCCGGAAGGCTGGACCGTAAAATTTGATACTTCCGACTGTATTAAGGATGAACCAAATTCATTGAAAATCACCTTACGCGACAAAGGCACAAGACTAAAGACTTCAGTCAGCTTCTGAAGTATCGAAATTTATAAAAATTTATCACAATTTATCGCAATTTACTGCAAATTGTGATAAATTGATTTTTATATCTATATACTTCAACTGAATAGCTTCATCTATCATTCTATAAAACAAGTTAAGCGGTCAACGCGTTATAATCCTAAAAGGGGACTCTCCCTAAACCCAATCTAATACAATTATGAAAAAGAATTCTTCCGGTAGGCCTTCGAAAAGAATGCGTAAGGCCGAACTTCAAAATAAGATTCTGGCGTTCCTTGAGAAGGAAAACCGCCAGGCTTTCAATTATAAACAAATAGCATTCGCCATAGATGCGCAGGATTTCAAAATGGATGTCATCAACCTGCTTGAGGAACTCGCCGCCAACGACGTAATCCAAGAAGTAGGACTCGGGAAATACAAGGCTCCGGCCAACAGAGGCTCGGAAAATGTCGGCACATTCATCCGTCGCTCCAACGGCAAGAATGCTGTGCTTATCGACGACGAACAAATCATGGTAGCAGAGCGCAACTCCATGCACGCACTCAATGGCGACAAGGTTCGCGTGATGATTTCGGCTGCCCGTAAGGGTGTAGAACCTGAAGCACAAGTGCTTGAGATCATAGAGGCTAAAGATCAAGTATTTATCGGCGAACTTATAGTAGACCGTCACGGTGCGCGCCTTGTGCCTGACTCTAAGTTCCTCGCTGCCGACATCATCCTTAACCGTAATAAACTCAAGGGAGGAAAGACAGGCGACAAGGCAATAGCCCGCATCAACGTCTGGAAAGATGAGGAGATGTGTCCACGCGGAGAAATCGTCGATATTCTCGGCAAGAAGGGTGAGAACAACGCTGAAATGCACGCAATTCTTGCAGAATTCGGCCTCCCCTACAAGTATCCAGAAAATGTGGAGAAAGCAGCAGACAAGATTGGCCCGGGTATAACTCCGGAGGAGGTGGCAAAACGCGAAGATTTCCGCGGGATAACTACATTCACCATTGACCCGCGCGATGCAAAGGACTTCGACGATGCACTCTCTATTCGCACACTTGCCAATGGCAACTATGAGGTAGGTGTACACATAGCTGATGTGACCCACTATGTCACTCCAGGCAGCATCATTGACAAAGAAGCACAGAAACGTGCCACTTCAGTCTATCTCGTAGACCGAACAATCCCGATGCTTCCTGAACATCTCAGCAACGGCATCTGTTCGCTTCGCCCCGACGAAGAGAAACTGACTTTCTCTGCAATCTTTGAACTGGACAAAAAAGCCAATATCGTCAACAGCCGCATTGGCCGCACAGTGATCAAAAGCAACCGACGCTTCACTTATGAGGAAGCACAAGAACGAATCGAGACTGGAAAAGGGGATTACGCTACGGAAATCAACATCCTCAACGACCTCGCACAGCAACTGCGTCACCGCCGCTATGAGAATGGCGCTCTTGAGTTCGACCGTGCAGAAGTGCGCTTCGAAATCGACAAGGATGGAAAACCGATAAGCGTCTACTTCAAAGAGTCTAAAGAAGCCAATAAACTTATCGAGGAATTCATGCTCCTTGCCAACATAGCAGTGGCCGAAAAGATAGGAAAAGTGCCCAAAGGGAAGAAAGCTAAATCATTTGTATATCGTGTCCATGACAATCCGGATGCAGAGAAACTCGCCAACCTCAGCAGCATCGCTGCCCGTTTCGGCTTTAAGATCAATGCCGAGGGGAAATCGACTCAAGTCAACAAAAGCCTCAACCGTATGCTCAAGGACGTGAAGGGACGAGGAGAGGAAAATATGCTCTCGATGCTCGCTATCCGCTCTATGGCAAAAGCAATTTACACTACCGACAACGTTGGCCACTATGGCCTCGCTGTCCCCTACTACACCCATTTCACATCTCCCATCCGCCGCTATCCCGACATGATGGTGCATCGTCTGCTCCAACGCTATGCCGACGGTGGCCGCTCAGCAGATCACATAAAACTTGAAGAACAGTGCAAGCATTCCTCCGACATGGAGCAGCTTTCGGCCAATGCCGAAAGAGCCTCGATACGCTACAAGCAGGTGGAATTCATGCGCGATCGCCTTGGAGAAGTCTACGAAGGGGTAATATCAGGCGTTACTGAATGGGGCCTTTATGTGGAACTTGATGAAAACTTGTGTGAAGGCCTTGTCCCCGTGCGTGATCTCGCCGACGATTACTATGACTATGACGAGAAAAACTATTGCCTTACAGGACGTAAGACACACAAGAAATACACTCTTGGAGACCGCGTAAAGGTACAGGTGGCACGTGCTGATCTCGACAAGAAGCAGCTTGATTTTGCCCTCCTTTCCGACGACGGCAACCCTAATAAGCCTCTGAAGGAACAGAACAAGAAACACGGACGCAACCAACCAAAGGCCCGCTCAAAGAAGAAATAATTCAAAGTATAGTGAAATTATAAAAATCATCATACTCAACTCAGAGGACTGATATTATGCTTAACCCCAGGCTTTTAGCTTGGGGTATTTTATAAATAGCAGTAATCTCGGAGAGACTATCTGTGGAAATTAATTTTTTTTTACATTAAAAATTTGCTCAGTCCAAAAAAAAGCAGTAATTTTGCACTCGGATGAGCCCTCCACGACCAGCTCCCCGT
>CAYSMP010000014.1:0-43564 GCA_964432215.1 uncultured Sangeribacter sp. | reverse complement strand
CCATCATGAAAAATGAGGGTTACCTCAATATCGGTCAGCCGGCTCCTTACGCAGACCCCTACAGCTACGGACAAGGCTACGACTGGCAGGCAGCCATCTTCAACGATAATGCTCATATGATGAATCATCAGGTATCCGTCTCCGGTGCAAGCGAGAAGATCAACTACTTCCTCTCTTTCGGATATTACGATCAAGAAGGTATCGTTGGCGGCAACTACGACCAGTCTAACTACAACCGCCTGACTCTACGCGCCAACAACATCTATACACTCTTTGACGAATCAAAGAAACGCAACTGGCTTAATAAATTCGTCCTTACCACCAATATCTCCTACGCACGCATCCACTCCAAAGGATTCGGTGGTGGCGGTGGCTACTACGGTGGTGCCATTACAAATGCAATTGGTATGTCGCCAATGCTTACACCTACACTTAAACCCGGTTCAGCCGACTACCAGCATCAGATGGACTACTATGCAGGCAACGACAAATACGTTCCCCGCTATGACGCAGCCGGCAACCTCTATACTGTCCCCGAAGCATTTGGTGGTGGCTATCAAGAACTTACAAACCCATTCTACGGATGGTCGTTCCCCTCAGCCAACAACTGGAGCCACAAGATTGTCAGCAATATCATTGGCGAACTTCAGATATGGGATGGTCTCTCATACCGCATCAGCTTCGGTGGCGACCTTGCCTTCTGGGGCAACAACAGCCATTCCGAGCCCAACTACTACAGCAACCTCAGCAATCAGGATGCAATCCACGCTTCCGCTTACTCAGAGATGAACCGCGGATGGACATGGCAGCTCGAAAATCTTATCTTTTACGACAAGACATTCGGTGAAAACCACATCAATGTTGTGCTTGGTCAGTCTGCAAAAGAAGGCACCGGATGGTGGATTAATGCATCAGCCAACAAGCTCTACAATTTCTCCAAGCCTTGGGTGACAGTGGCACAGGGCTCTCCCGGTGAAGAAGACGGAGGTAACCGCACAGGTAATGCAGGTCCTAATTCCGCATGGCCGAGACTTCTCTCCTACTTCGGACGAGTTTCCTACGATTTCGGAAGCCGCTACATGCTTCAAGCTACAGTGCGCCGTGATGGTTCTTCACGCTTCGGTGCCAACCATAAGTGGGCAACATTCCCTTCATTCTCCGCAGGCTGGAACATCACAAACGAGCCTTTCCTTGAGACAAGACCACAATGGTGGAACAACACAAAACTCCGCGTATCCTGGGGTAAGAATGGTAATGAGTCTATCGGCGACTTCAGATATACTGTGCTGACCGACGGCAACAACAACTACTATTTCGGTCCTGAGGGATCAAGCCAGACATATGGATCAAAGGCATCCGGCCTCGCCAATCCAGACCTCAAATGGGAAGAATCGACACAGACCGACATAGGTCTTGACCTTGGATTCCTCGACAATTCGCTCCAATTCACTTTCGACTGGTATAAGAAGCGCACTACCGGTATGCTTATGACAATGATGATACCGACCTACGTGGGTGAGACTGCCCCCATCGGCAACGTCGGAACAATGGACAATACCGGTGTCGAGATGGATCTCCGTTGGGCGCACACATTCGGCGAATTTGAAGTTAATCTTGGAGGCAATCTCTCTTATGTAAAGAACACTCTCGTAAATCTTGGTAATGCCGACGGATGGATGGGATTGGAAAGCAATGCAACTGCCGGAGACATCGCACGCGCTATGAACGGCGAGGTATTCCCATATTTCTTTGGCTACAAGACAGCCGGTATAATCCAGAATCAGGCTGAGGCAGATGCTTACAACTCCAAATACGGACTTACAGCAGGACAGACCTCATGGTATGCACAGCCCGGCGACGTAATCTTCGTAGATACCAACGGCGACAATACCATCAACGCCGACGACCGCACCAAAATCGGCAAGGGACTCCCTGATTGGACCTACGGCTTCAATGTAGGACTCGGATGGAAGGGATTGCAGCTCACCGCATACTTCCAGGGCGTTTGGGGCAACCAGATCTATGACGCATCGCTCCGTGGAGATACCCCGGCTAAGAATATGCCTTCTTGGATGCTCAACCGCTGGGTTGGAGAGGGAACTTCCAACAAGATTCCTATCTACCGCCTTGCTGACACCCGCAACTGGCAGAGCTCAGACCTTTATATTCACGATGGTGCCTACCTACGTTGCGCCAATCTGACACTTTCCTACACTCTTCCTTTCAATCTAATAAAGAAGATCGGTCTTGACAACCTCAAAGTGTTCGTAATGGGTGAAAATCTCTTTACCGCAACAAAATACCATGGTTTCACTCCTGAGGTGGGCGACGGCACTAACATCGGTATTGACTACGGCAACTATCCGGAAGCTCGTACATTCTCTGTAGGTTTCAATATTTCTCTCTAATACTTCAACAAAGCTTATCAAAATGAAACTCAATAAAAAACTATTCCTCCTCCCGGTTGCGGCGATGGGTCTTGGCCTCACTTCATGCGGAAGCGAATGGCTCGACATCACCAACAATACCCAAGATACTGTAGAGGACTACTATAAGACAGAAGCTAATATCCAGCAGGCTGTAGTAGCCGCATATGACCCCTTGCACTGGTTTGACTACGCCAACAACTACTGCGGCATCAACATCTATCCTGAAGTGCTTGCCGATCAGTGTTTCCCCGGTGGTGGTGATGTCAACGACATGAACCAGTGGAAGACAGTCTTCAATTTCAATACTACCGCTACAGTAGTGCTCGACACCAACTATTCCAATGCCTACTCCGGAGTAAAGCGCTGCATCGATGCCCTCAAATATATGTACACCTATTGGGAGCCAAAAACAGAACAGGAGCTTGCCAACCGAGAATACTATGAGTCACAGGTGCTGGCTCTCCGCGCTTTCTTCTACAACTACCTGTGGCATTGGTGGGGCAATATACCATACTACGACCAACCACTCAGTGGAGACAACGGCTACATTGCCACTCAGTACACAGCCGACGAAGTGTATGAGTTCATCATGCAGGATCTTGAGAAAGTGATTTCTTTGAATCGTCTGCCCGAGAAATGTGAAGGCGCAGAGCTTGGCCGCGTGACAAAGCACTTCGTATATATGCTCTACGCTGAAGTAGTGATGTATCAGAACGACGCTTCCCGCAAGCCTAAAGCTCTCCAATATATGGAGGAGATCATCAATTCGAATAAATATCAGCTCGTAAATGACTTCGCTTCAATCTGGGACGTGACCGGCGAATGGGGCAGTGAGTCGGTTTGGGAAATTAACTACTCCGACTATCTCGCAAGCCGTAACTGGAGCTGGGGTGGAACTGCCGGTGGCACCGTAGTGCCATGTATGATCCTTCCCCGTGGCTACAACTCTTCTGACGGCATCCACGACAATACAGGATGGGGGTTCGGCACCGTCCGCCAATCTTGCTACGACTCTTATGATCCGGCTGATACACGCCGCGACGCATCCATCTGGAAGCCCGAACCCGGATCTTACCAAGTTGGATTCCAAGACACAGGTCTTTTCCTTGCCAAGTATGCAGGAAAGATCGGTGGCAACTCCGGACAGATTGCTGATGCAGTGCTCAATTACAACAATAATCTCCGCCTCTACCGCTATTCTGAGACCCTGCTCAATGCTGCCGAACTCGGATCTCCCAATGCTCAGACATACCTCGATATGGTACGTGCTCGTGCCGGTCTCGGATCCGTACCCGCAACTCTTGACAACATAATTCAGGAACGCGCTTGGGAGTTCCTTGGAGAAGGAAAACGCTATTGGGACCTCATCCGTACAGGGCTTGCAAAGGATCTTCTTGTAAAAGGCAACGAGATTCCCGACGACCGCACAGGCAACTATACCGACAACAAGAAGTACCTCCCTTTCCCACAGTCTGAAATCGACAAGTGCCATGGTACACTCAAGCAGAATCCGTATTCAGAATAATCTACGATCTTAATTTTAAGAAATTCAGACGTTGCAAGCGAAACTTAAATAAGACAACATGAAGACTACAAATAAAATATTAGGCTTCGCCTCTTTGGCGGGAATGTTGCTCGCAATGGGCTCCTGCTCCACCGAGCCTAACTTCCAGCCATCAATGGCAGGGCTTCCTCAGGCTTCCGACTATCAGATCGGAATATCTGTCGACGAACTCAACAACGTAGAGCTAAACATCCTCGATAAAGACGGCAACCACGCTAAGGGAGTATATCCCGTGTGGTACATCAATCAGAGTACACGCCCCTCTACTTCTCTCACTTATCGCGACCTTATCACAATCGCCGGTGATTATCCTGTTGAGATGAAAGTCGGAAACGGCAATGGGGTCTCTGAGGGTTCCGTCACAGGGACTATCCACATAGACAAGACTATCTTCGACTTCACTCCCTATATGAAGGCGCTGACAGACAACTCTTCAAAAGAATGGGCTGTCGACGGCACCAAGCAGGGCCATATGGCATGCGGTCCGAATGCAGGCGATCCGGCAGGATGGTGGAATGGCGAACCAGGCTGCAAAGAAGCAGAAGGTGTATACGCCAATATTCTGACTTTTGGCTATACGGATTCTGATACTTCGGGATCATATGTATATAACCCGGGAGAATCCGGAACAATGTATGTCAATACCGGAGTGCATTCCTTGACCGGCTACACTGTCAATAATCCGGACGACGGACAAGACTTCCGCGTAGCCTCTGAGCAAATGGCCACGGAGTTCACCCTCTCTCCTGAAGGAGCAAATCTTTATCTCGTGCTCCCACCTCATACTCCATTCCCATATATACCATCTGAAGCGGCTTTCAACAATCCTAAATATCGCATCGCAAGCTTTAGCAAAAGCTCAATAACCCTCGTGCAGGATCTCGATGGCATCTCTTGGCAATACATCATTGCGCCTAAAGCAGAAGACACTTCATTCAAGGGCTTCAAGTATGATAGTGAATACAACATGTGGAAATCTGCTGAGATTACTCTTCAGAGCACCTGGTTCTCACCAGGCGATTGGTCTGGCGGTCTTGAGCCGGATGTAGTTGAGGTTTCCAACGAAAAGATATTTGTACACACTCCTGCCGCAATGGGCAACGACCAGTGGCAAGGCCAGTTGCATATCGGCACAAATATCCAGGTATCGGCAGACGAGACCTACGACTTCTCTTGCAAAATAGAATCGAAAAACGATTCAAAGGTGACTGTCAAGGTGCAGATGGATGGCGACGATGGAATTTCATTTGCCGGACAGGATCAGATTGCTTTTGATGCTGGAGGCTCCTATTATTACTTCTCCGATCTCAAGGGTTTCGATGGAATCCTGAAGATTGCATTTGACTTTGCCGGATATCCTGACACAGACTTCACCATCACCAATATTGTATTTAAAAAGCACTCCGATGATGATGGCACTGTGCTACCTACATTACCTGACGAACCGGAAAAACCGGTGAAATGGGTGGACGTGGATAGTCCTGACAATTTATTCCACGGTTGTGCATGGACCAGTTCATTCTATTATGCTCCAGGATGGTCGCAGATAGCTGATCCGGTTGTGAATGTAGATAGCAACACTATTACCGTAACCCTTCCGGAAGCTACTACTGACCAGTGGCAGGCTCAGGTGGCATTCCATACTGACATAACCACTTCAGCCGACAAACTCTACGACTTCCGAGTTACTTTCTATTCCAACAAAGAGCATCCAGGAGTGACATTCAAGTGCGTTCTTTCCGGTGGTGGCGACAACGACAATGTCTTCTATATGGCAGATCGTCTTAAACTCTCGGAATATGAAGACGAAACCTATAGCTGGATCGGACTCCCAGGAATCGATATGGACAAGATGAGCGTATTCTTGGATTTCGGAGGCAATGCTGCCGGAACTGAAGTTCAGATTAAAGACATTATCATCCAGGAACACCGAGAATAATAATTATGGAAAGGAGGCTTTCCAGCCTCCTTTCTGTCAATAACCTTGTAGGGACGCACGGCCCGTGCGTCCCTTCTTATACCCATACACTGTAATGAAACTAAAATCTCTCATTCTCTCGTTATCCCTCCTTCCACTCGCATTAAGCTGCTCCGACAAGACATCGGACATCACCGTCTCCAATAAAGACCGTTTCGTACAAGTCAAAGGCCAAGACCTCATAAAGCCTGACGGCAGCAAGCTATACATAGTCGGCACTAATCTCGGCAACTGGCTCAATCCTGAAGGCTACATGTTCGGATTCCAGCGTATGAATGCCCCGCGCCAGATCAACGAACTTTTCAGCGAACTTGTAGGTCCGGACAAAGCAGCGAAATTCTGGACAGCTTTCAAAGACAACTACATCACCAAAGATGACATAGATTTCATTGCGTCTACAGGAGCTAACACAATCCGTCTGCCCTTCCACTATAAACTCTTCACCGATGAAGACTATATGGGACTAACAAAGGATCAAGACGGCTTCGCACGTATCGACAGTGTAATCAGCTGGTGTAAAGCCAACGACCTCTATCTCATCCTCGATATGCACGATGCTCCCGGCGGACAGACAGGCGACAATATCGACGATTCATACGGCTATCCATGGCTGATGGAGAGCGAGAAGAGTCAGCAACAGTTTTGCGACATATGGCATTCTATCGCTGACCGATATAAGGATGAGCCTACTATCCTGGGCTATGAGCTTATCAACGAACCAATCGCTACATATTTCGAGAATCAGGATGAATTAAACGTCAAACTTGAGCCGCTGCACAAGCGCGCCGTAGCGGCCATCCGCGAAGTTGACCCCGACCATATCATCCTTATCGGTGCTCCACAGTGGAACAGCAATTTTGAGCCTCTGAAAGACACCGACTATGATCCCCAGCTGATGTTTACTTGCCACCGATATGGAGGACCTGCAACTGCTGAGGCAATCCAATCATATATTGACTTCAAAAATAACAGTAATCGCCCAATGTATATGGGGGAAATCGGCCACAACACCGATGAATGGCAGACAGATTTCGTAAAGGTGATGAAGGAAAACAATATCGGTTACACATTCTGGCCCTACAAGAAAAAGGATAATAGCTGTATGATGGGTATTACCATGCCGGAGGAATGGGAGGAAGTGGTTCGTTTCGCAGAGGGTCCACACCACACCTACGCTGAGATCCGCGATGCCAACCCCGACCGAGCCAAGGCCCAAGTAGCACTCGACAAATTCATCGAGCAGTGCAAAGCAAAAAACTGCACTCCACAGGTCAGCTACATTGAATCCATAGGCCTATCGCTACCTCAAACCGTCTCCCAATAATTTCTACGAAAAACTCGACAAAGGCTGGCGACCGGTAGCCAAAGTAGATAGCACGCTCCCGCGTGCGTCCCCACACGAACTTCCCCTGACTAATAAAAGCGAGCCTCCAGCAAGGATGCTCGCTTTTATTAAAGGTATCAATTATACTTGACTTTCAGTAGATTTCGGCTTATGATCCTTGGCCTCGGCACTCTCTACGAGGAAGACACTGGCAATAATCAGGATGATGGAAAGGATTTGCCACCAAGAGAACTTATCCTGACCGAGAGCATAGCTGACAATCGCGGCTACAATCAGAATCCAATTGGAATAGAGGGCTACCACAGTGGCTGGAAGCTTCTTAAGACCTATATCAGTAAGCAGATAGCTGAGAGAAGTCGGGAAGAGAAGAACGAAAGCCAACACAAGGAATGGAGTGGTAAATACTCCCGATGTAAGTACTGGAGCGAACCACTTACCAGTAATTAGAACCGCTACGATACCTGCAAGCAGACCCCCGGAAAAGGTATATTTACTTACGGTAGCATTGCTCAGACGCTTGAGAAATTTCTTTTCAATCACAAGATAGGCGCTGAACAGGAAAGTCGATAGCAGACAAAACATATTTCCAAGCAAAGGATTCGATGCCACCTCGCTATGTTTCTGGGTAAGGATGCATATCAAAGCTCCTCCGATGCCTAAGAAGATACCAATCAGACGTCCCGTAGATAGACGGTCAGTACGAAGTATCAGACAGATGATATAGACTACTGTAGCCTGTAGCGCTATGAAAATTGATGAAGAAATTGGAGTCGTATATGTAAGGCCTATCAGCAAAGTATACATATATCCGAAGACAGCAATGACGCCCGTAAGGAGAAGAAGCAGACGGTCGCGCATTGTCACTTTCTCTGTCTTATTGGGGTGCACCCAACCTAAAATCCAGAAAAAGAGAGAACCGAACCCAAGACGAAGTACAACGCCTGTGAAAGCATTCATCCAGGTAGGAAGAAGATATTTAAGTGCATTTTCATTTAGGCCCGAGAATGTCTTGGCCACGAACATAGAGACATTCCCAACCAGACGCCCATGCTTTTCGGCCTTTATGGCAGCTTGCCCGGATGTCCCTGTTGTGTCTGATACAGTGGATTTAGATTGTAGTGTATTCATAGCGGATAAGATTTTATAGTATAAACATTATTTCGCTTTTTATGTTTTCATCATAATATATCATCGTAGCATTAATAGACGTTTTTTTAACAACTTCTATACCATTAATTTTTGCAATGAACTTATTACTTTACTCAGATTTTTTGTAAATTTGCACATTCAACTGAATAAAACGATATGAAAAAGAGTATCTTGTTTGTTATCTGCTTGGTGATAGCAGGATTTGGGATAACAGTAAATGGGCAACTGGCTCCTTCGGTTATCGAAGTGACCGGGTCTGCTACGATCAATATTGTTCCTGACAGAATCACCATTGAAATAGGGATGGAAGAATATTATAGGCAGAAAATTTTCGGTGACAGTACAGTAGTAAAGCTGTCTGAAATTGAGAAAAAAGTACGCACGACACTTCACGAGGCTGGGGTGCCCGATTCTATGATAATAGTGTCTGATATGGGAAACTACCGCAACCGTGAGATTTCCTCCAATTTTTTGATGGCAAAGCGTCTCTCAGCCACGGTGTCAGATTTTAAACAACTTGAAGAAATATCCGACAAACTTGAACGAAAAGGAATCACAAGCTTCAACATAGTGAAAATTGACAACTCTGACATTGACAATTATAACCGTCAAGGACTCAAGGCAGCATTAGATGCAGCTCGCGACAAAGCAAAATTTATAGCTGAAGATGCCGGTGGAACACTTCTATACCCAATAGAGATCATAGAAAATGGACCAAACTACTACGAAACGCCAGCCTTCAGTAATGTATCCTTCGACAGTGGAAGTGGAATGGAAAACATGCGCCGCATCGTACGTCGCTACAGTGTGAAGGTGAAGTATACGTTTAAACCAAACATATAAGAAACTCACAAAAATTAAACGAAATATTTAAACCTTGTGGGCTAATTAAAAAATAAGTGCGAAACTTTAGAAAATCCGAATGATACCGATGAAATGACATAATTAATGGGAGGCCAAAACGATTTCAAAAAAGTTACAAAAAAGTTACAAAAACATTCGGAAGATTTTGGCTATTCGGTATTTTTTTCCTACTTTTGCATTCTAAAGCAATAACATACCTATATGGCACGCAAAACGACAATCATCGCGCTTATGGCACTCACCATGGCCTCCTGCTCAAAACAGGCCAAGATCACCTATCCTGAGGCTCCTACCGACGGAACTGTAGACAATTATTACGGAATGGAAGTCAACGATCCATATCGTCCTCTTGAAAACGACACTGCAGCAGAGACCCTCGCATGGGTAGAGGCAGAAAATGCGGTTACTCAGGAGTATCTCTCCAAGATTCCTTTCCGTGGAAAGATACGTGAGCGTATAAAGCAGCTCAACAACTATCCTAAGACAGGTATGCCTTATAAGGAAAACGACGGCAAGTATTATTTCTATAAGAACGACGGCCTGCAAAACCAATCAGTACTCTATCGCTCAGAGACTCCGGGAGGAGACGCTGAAGTATTCCTCGACCCTAACAAACTTTCAGACGACGGCACAGTAGCCCTGACAGGCGTCTACCAATCACACGACGGAAAATACACCGCCTACACTATCTCCCGCAGTGGTAGCGACTGGACAGAGATATACGTAATGGACACCGCCACCGGAAAACTGCTGAAAGACCATATAGAATGGGCTAAATTCACCGGAGCCGCATGGCACGGTGATGGATTCTACTATAGCGCATACGCAAAACCGGAGGCAGGCAAAGAATTCTCCAACGCAAACGAATACCATAAGGTCTACTATCACAAACTTGGTACCCCGCAGAGTGCCGACCGTGTAGTGTATGAAAACCGCAACCAACCTCTTCACTTCCATAGTGTAGACATCACCGACGACGAGTCGACCCTGATGGTGATGGGTGGAGGAGCCGGAAATGGCAACTCTCTTTACATCAAGGATCTGACAGATCCAAATTCCAAGTGGATCACCATAGAAGAATCACAAGACAACGACATCAGCGTGATTGGAAACCGCGACGGAAAGCTTTATATATTTACTTCAGCCGACGCTCCCAAGTATAAGCTTGTCACAGCAGACATAAAAGCTCCTCAGAGAGCTAATTGGACCGACGTGGTGCCTGAAAATAACGAGGCTGTCCTTGTCAACGCAACTTTTGCCGGCGACAAACTGATCTTGACTTACGACAAAGACGCCTCACACCACGCTTATGTTTACAATAAGAATGGTGAAAAGGAACGCGAAATCACGCTTCCAGGCTACGGTACGCTGGCATTCTCCACAAACTCCAAGAATCCTGAGACATTCTATTCATTCTCTTCTTTCACTTCACCCTCGACCATCATGTCTTACAACGCTGAGACAGGCGATAGCAAACTATTCCACTCCACAGAGCTTCCGGGCTTCAACCCAGACGACTACGTGACGGAACAAGTATTCTATCCTTCGGCCGACGGCACAGAGATTCCGATGTTTATCACCTACAAGAAAGGATTGGAGAAAAATGGTAAGAACCCTGTTTACCTATATGGATACGGTGGTTTCAACATCACCCTTAATCCAAGTTTCTCGGCCAACCGTCTCTTCTGGCTTGAAAATGGTGGTATTTACGCACAGGCCAATCTCCGTGGAGGGGGCGAATATGGTGAGGAATGGCATGAGGCCGGAACAAAATTGAAAAAGAAAAATGTTTTCGACGACTTTATAGCCGCCGGCGAATATATGATCAACGAAGGCTGGACCAACAAAGATCTACTCGCAATCGAAGGTGGCAGCAACGGTGGCCTACTCGTAGGTGCTGTGACCAACATGCGTCCTGATCTATTCAAAGTAGCTATTCCGCGTGTAGGAGTGATGGATATGATGCGCTATCATCTCTTCACTATCGGCTGGAACTGGGCTCATGACTATGGGACATCTGCCGACTCCCATGAGATGGCAAAGTATCTTCTCTCATACTCCCCAATTCATAACATCAAGAACGACGGAACCCCCTATCCCGCCATCATGGTGACAACAGCCGATCATGACGACCGAGTTGTTCCTGCCCACTCATTCAAGTATGCAGCCACCCTGCAGGCTTCTGATACCGGCGATGCACCTAAACTCATACGTATTGACAGCAACGCAGGCCACGGAGCCGGCAAACCAATCGACAAGGTAATTGACGAGTATACCGATATCTACTCATTCATCTACGAGAATATGGGACTCCAGCCCAATGATAAATAACGATTTATCGTTGTGTGTTCTTACTCATTTTTGTTGATAAATTCTGAGACTATCAGCCGGTTCTGTACAGAAAGATCTGAGTGCTAATGCCACTGAATTTAATTATAATTCTGTGTTTATATGCCAGTTCTGCGCTATAAGAGAGTCAGGCCTGTCTAACAGGTCTGACTCCTCTGACATAATTGAAGACTGAAAATGGAGAATATAAAAAGACGACTCGATATCAATCTCCTATTAATGGGAGCATTTGTAGTGTTTGCATATTGGATACTTGCCGTAAAAAACGGATTTATGCTACAGTGGTATGATGAGATGTCGCTGTTTGAGCCTACATGGATATCATTTCGGCAATATCTTATGTATCCCGGAGGATTACTCCGCTATTGCGGCTGTTGGCTTACACAGCTTATGTATTATCCATGGTTGGGCACAACAGTCATCGTAGCTTTGTGGCTACTGATGGCTTGGCTGACGCGCAAGGCTTTTGATCTTCAAAAATCATTCTTGCCTCTGACTCTGATGGTGCCTTTCGCAATGCTTGTGTCGGTAGTGCAGCTTGACGAGGCTTGGCTATCACTGAAATCAGCCGGCTATGTATTCTCCAATACTCTTGGATATTTACTGACAATATCGCTATTTCTTTTGTTCAAGATATGCCTAAAAAGCCGTCCAATTGCAATAACTATAGGTATATTGTCAGCTCTGCTATACGCAATCGGGGGCTTCTTTGCCCTTATATGCTCGGTTCTGTGTGTAATGCAGCTGATAAGAGAAGGATTCAGACATAAATCATATGCCTGCTTTGCAGGAGCGATAATCATACTCTCTATCGCTATTGCAGCGCCGCTACTTTACTACCGCTATATTCCAGGCAATAGTGTAGACAACGATTTCCCTTACCTCAAAGGATTGCCTGAACTTCTGATGGAACCGTATGACCGTTATCTGTGGAGACCTTTCATCGTGGCGACATGTTGTTTGGCCCTGCAATGGGGTCTTGGATTGATCAGCTTTCTCAAGCATCCTAAACCCTGGACGTGGATTAGCATAGCCGCAGTATGCTGTTGTGGCATATGGGCGTTCAATGCCGAGCGCAAAAGCGAGCAATTACGCGCGACAGTACTGATGCTGCAGGCCCTTGACCACAACGACTGGAAAAAAATAACCGATATCATGGCGGTAATCAAGCAGCCACCAAACTACACCATGCGTGTGATATATGATCTCGCAAAAGTGAACCTTGGAGGTGAACAAAGCGATATTTCAAATTACCACCCGATAAATATTGATGCAAGACATGCCGAGTCATTTACAATGACAGCATTTATACAAGTTCCCGTCAACTATTACATTGGCCGCTTCAACCAGTCATACCGCTGGGCCATGGAGCACAGCGTACAGTATGGAAAACGTGTATTTTTCCTCAAATACATGGTCAAAGATGCCCTTATGAACGGGGAGACAAAACTTGCAAAACGCTATAATGATATGCTTCTAAAGACAATGTTCCACAAAAAATGGGCCCAAAAGATGAGCCCATATATAGAAGATACGTCACTTATCAATCAAGACCCGGAATTCATCGATGTCCTGCAGTCAAGCAAGGCTGAAAAAACGAGAACAGACAATAGCACACTTACCAGCAATTAGAGTCTGCTTACTTCTTGAAAGATGCATTCCGTGGTGGTTGCCCCACTTGTTTTAGTATATCCTGTCTCGACACCTGCAAAGGAGCTACCATAAACTCCGGCACATTGTATGATTTCATAAGGTCACGGTAATATTGCGGCGATTCCTGCGGCACGACAAATGCCTTCGAATCACTGCCATTATTTGCTACATAGGTGATATAAGGGCGTGTATACGTGCCATCATCACGACGGGAGCTGAAGACAATCCATCGTCCATTCGACGACCATGTGTGGTAGCTGTCAGTGTCATCGCTATTGGCATTTGAAAGCGGTCTTTCCTCTCCTGTTGCCAAATCCTTTATCCATAGATCGCTCTCCTTATGCCAAATATGAAATGTGCCGAAAGGAGCCTTGCAATATAGAAGATAGCGTCCATCGGGAGATACACGTGGAAGCAAAGCGCTCTCCCCTACTGCAGAAGCAGCCACGACCGTATCAGGATCAGAAAAATGTCGTGTCACGGGATCGAAGTCGCGATAGACAATGTCATAGCGGATCCGGTCAAGATTAGACCGTACATTCTCACGTACCACCCCTTCCGGATATGAAGCCACTGAATAATATAGCCTGTCGCCGTCAGGACTCCATGCAGGGAATGTTTCCATAAGTCGTGGATCCGATGATATATAACTTACTTCATGGGTCTTCATATCATAAAGAATGAGATCGGATGTCGTATCGTAGACCTCTATCTTGTGTCTACCGAAGTCCATAAACTTCTGATGAGTGTCATTGACCGAATAAGCAATTATGTCAAGCGTCGGATGCCATGCGGGATATACTCCGGCCGATACTGTACTGTCAATCTTCAGATTGACCTTTACTACCGAATCGCCAGCCATAATTACAGTGCCGGAGTTAGTATTTCTAATATGAAACTGCGAAGCTCTGTCTTTATAATTATTGCGCGGCACATGGCAGTTCATACACTGACCCCGTCTTTCATCACAAGGAGCTGCATTATTGAATATCACACTTTCGTCGAAAGAAGTAAGGTCGCGCTGATTGAGTGTTATGCCTGCATACTGCATATAAGCAGGCTCTATCAGGCGATAGCTGATATATGGGTCGATGTCTTCTTTGGCCACTGTGTTAGAGAACTGATAGCGGCTCCAGACATCTCCGTCACGTACAAATATCTCATACTTAAGTTCACCTCCCTTGGAATTTTGAAGAAGCTTGTGCCAGTCATCAGCATCCCACTTCACCGGATTGCCTCCGGCTACAATCTGGCTACCGTCAGAAGCTGAGATACGCGCCACATACTCATCCCCGGGGACCGATACCTCAAAATTCATCGGTGCTATGTTTGGAGGAATCACAATGCCTGTATAATCAGGATATATAGAAGGAACTCCGGATACATCAGTCACATTTTCCGTTGGTACCTTTGGAGCGCCGCAGCCGGACAGTATCAATACTCCGGATATCATTACAATCAATCGATATATCATAATATATTCATGTTAGGTGATAATGAAAAAAGAAGTCTCCGTACGACGTAAGACGGGGACTTCTTTATAACGTTGAGATATATGGAGTTCGTATATTAGAAAGGATATTTGCCAAGGGCAGCCCCTTCGAAAACGCCATCAAGCTGAAGCGAATTCTTTACAGATCCATTCAATCGGTTTATATCGCCACCGACTTCCCAGAAGAACGGGACCATACCGGCATCCTTCGACTCCTGAGTCACCAATTTAGCCCAAAGACGCGTAGAAGCACGCCATTTTTCCTTATCTATACCCGGAGTGTTCTCACGGTTGCAGCAGACACAATATTCACCTGTAATGCCGGGAATACCCTTGTCTACGAAGTTTTTCTTCATGAGGGCAAACTGGTCTTTTACCCAATCTTCCTCGCCCCAGGTGCTATTGTGGTCAGATCCGGCTACATGGTTATCCTTACCCCAGTACCAGAAAGTTTTGCCCCAGTTGGCATCCTCTTCCATCATATTGAACTGGTAAGGACCATAGAAATGGGCTTCCACCATAAGACGGTCTTCCACTACATCCTTCGGCATTTGGAAATACCCTTCCGCAGCAAGCTCGAAACTTGTATTAGGCGCCGACATCACAAGGACACGGTCAAGATTATTGCCTCCTGTAGCACGCACTGCGTCAAGCATTGTCTGCTCATACTTCATGATTGCATCAATACTGCGCTCTTTGGTTGCTTTGCTTGTCTCATCTACCGGAGGTTCGTTCATCGCAGAGAAAAGAAGACGCTGGTCGTAATGATTGAGTTTGGTAGCAATTTGGGTCCAATATGAGCCAAATTTTGCATTTATTGCCTCATCGAAACCCTTTGTACATGGATCACCCTCAATCCAGCCGCTGTCCCAATGCGTATTCAGAAGGGCATACATGCCATTTCCAATTACCCATCCAACGACCTCATCGACTCTTTCAAGCCATGCTGCATCGATCACTCCATCTTTTGCATGAGCGTTCCAGGCACATGGAATTCGTACGGCATTAAATCCCATATTGGCCAATGCTGCCACATAAGTTTCGTTGACCGGCATACTCCAGTCCCCTTCACCTCCGGGACATTCCATTGTATTGCCGATATTGATGCCGGCATACATGCTCGCAGCAATTTCAATGGCTGTCTTGCCGTTGACGGCAACCAAAGTCCGGGCTTCCTGACGCACAGTAACGTTTACTACAGCATCCTTTCCGACAGCCAATACAATTATGCCTTCTCTTTCCCGGCCGGAGTTATTAGGCAAATATGTTAGCGACAGAATTCCTTCATCAAGGCTCCTGGTTCCCGTTTCCTTTATCCATTCAGGTAGATTTGTGGCAGGCACTCCGGTAGCCGCATACTTTATGGTAAGCGTACCTCCATTCGGATCAAGATCACCCTGCGGATCAATACTACGTATTTCAACTACGTCGCTGGAATACTGCGTCACGTTGACTGTTGCGGTTTCCTTTCCAGCAGTTACGGTAATCTTAGCAGTGCGGGTGTCACCTGTGGCATTAGGCTCAGCAGAAAGTTCTACGGAATATATACCGGTAGTCAGGTTGACAACCTCACTGATCTTGAGCCATGTGGCATCGCATGTAAGGGTAGGCTTGGAAGCAGCCTTGATATTAAGTGTCTGGGAATTTCCACCAGCCAGTAAGACCTCTTCCTTCACAGTCAATGCGCCGCTGTTCCAAGAGTTGTCTACGACTGGGGTATCATCCTCCCCACATGATCCTAATGCCAACAACAGAAGGAACATGAAACTTGATAAAATAAAATCCTTTAATCTCATCTATCTTAAGTTATGGAAGAAGCCCGGCTAAAAATTAACCGGACTTCTTCGGTGGTTGAAAATATTCTTATTCCTTTATAAACGGTTCTCCTGAATCCATCTTCACTTCAAATGTCACTTCAAGAGTACTGGTGAAGTTATACTTAGGAGCATCATCGCCATTAAGTCCCCACGGATGGAAGAAGTAGCGGCGGAGAGTGTTCGGATCATCGCCTGCACCACGGGATATCACCTCATCGCTAAAGCTTATCGAACTGCCGTCAATTTTTACGTCTTTGATGATGACATCAGCATTCGGATAGTCAAGGAGAATGTCAGGCACATCAAGGAACATTCCGCCCGGACCTGCCTCAGGAACAGTACCCTCGATAGTAGCTGTATATGTACCATCTTTCGTGAAGATCAAGGGTTGGCTGCTTTCGAACATTGACCAGTCATTGCTGAAGTAGCTGAGAGTAGCTGCATATGCCGGCTCATCGCTTCCACCGCCACCGCTTCCGGCAGTCGGAACGAAATGATAGGCCATATATTCAGGTTTCTCACTGGAGAGGGCACCAAGCCAAACGCCTGTCACATTGCCATATACATTCTTCTCAATTTGAAGGATACGAAGACTGTTCTCAGCATCAACTGCGAAACTTGCCCACCCTACGAGGGAGAATGACTTAATTGGCTCTGAGAAAGTGTAGATACCATTGTCACTAAGCTCATAAGTGCAATCGATCGTGGATCCATCAGGATAAACAAATTTAGCGGAATTGTCGTTGCTGTCAAGAGTCATCGAGAAGTCGGCGTATGATGCCGGGTCAGGAGTACCAAGCCAGTCGGGATAATCTTCAGGATTGCGCCAGCCGTTCATGAGAGAGCCGTCAAGGTTGGCCCAGTCGAGAGGATTCTTGTCAGAAAGCACCCACTTGACTGAAGTGATGACAGTCTGGGAGACATCTTCTTTCCATCCTTCAGGAAGAGTCGGCTCTTGTGATACCTCTGCTGCCTGATAATTATCGAAGTATTCTTTAGTCACGTAGTTGCCTGAAGTAGCAGTACCAGCCTTGATGCCGTCGCCTATTATCTGCATGGCTGTATCAGAAAGATATAGGAGCTTGCAGTCGCGGGTCTGAAGACCATTGTTGCTGGAGTTAAGGGGATATACTCCGGAGAATGCAATGGTATGGTTGTCTACGTCAAGCAGGTATGTACCTTTCTCTATCACGTTGCCATCAGCGTCAGTGATGGTCACATTGGCTCCGTCGATTAGGTCGAAGGTGATATAACCATAATTTGCTGCCTCACACATCCAGCTGTTACCGGCATAGTCAGCCGCCCAATACCATCCGGCATTGTCCTCACCCTCAGAAGAAGGCACCTCGCTTGGGTCGATAGCATTAGCAGCATCCCAAGGATCAGAGTCGCGGTAGTTGGCATTTGTATTCTCATTCTCAAGAGCTGAATGGAGATGATCCCAAGTGTAATTAGGATTCCAATACCAGTGCGGACCAGTCCAGTATGTGGTCTTAGTGGAACCATCCTCAAGTACTGCAAGGTCCAACTGCCAGGTCTTGCTATGGCCCACACCACCGCTTATTCGCTTCCAGAGATAGTTGTCTACGAATTCAGCACAGAAATCCTCTACCGTAAACTTGCAAGGAGCGCTCCATACATATCCTCCACGGGTATTGACACCCATTTGCACTTCATATTCCCCATCGAAAGGAATCTGTAATGTCACCTCACTTGTAGATCGACGACCCTGGGGAGTCACCCATGCCACATTATACTGTGGCGGCATTTTGCTCTTAAGATGAATGATATTGGGATTCTGTGCATCATGCTCCACGGAGAAAGCGATACCTTCTACGAGCTCCTCCGACGTAATGTCGGGAGAAGGAAGACTGTAAGTGTCTTCCGAACAGGACACAGCACCCATAGCAGCGGCACAAAACAGAACCGCACTGCCAATGTATTTAAATGCTTTTGTCATTTTGTCGATTAGTTTTTTCGAAGATGAAGGTAATATTCGTGGACACATCATAGTAACGTCAAGTCCAATAGAATATTACATTAAATCTTCAATGTATCAATATTTTAACTTTTTATAACTATCACTTATCCCAACCTGGATTCTGCTTCAGTGTATAGTTGGAGAGCACTATCTGGTTGGTAGGTATCTGGAAGAGACCATTCTTCTCAATGATATTTGAACGATTGTATTTGACAGTAGCATTGAGACCGGCATTCTGCACAGTTCCCTCGCAAGCACATACAGCATCTGCAAGCACGTTGACACCCTGACGGAGAAGATCCCAGTAGCGGATACCCTCAAATGCAAGTTCAAGGGCTCGTTCATTCATCACATTTTCAAATGTCACAGGCACTGAAGCCATGCCTGCACGTGAACGTACCTCATCAAGAGCTTCCTGAGCGCTCTTGGAAGGAACACCACCCAATTCAGCAATCATCAGAAGCACGTCTGCATAGCGCATCAGCACGTAATCCTGAGAGTTCTGAGTCTGGAAGTCACCATCACCCTCTTCTCTCCATGCGTTCATACCGTTGGCAAACGCAATCGGTGAATACTTCTTGATACAGTAGCCGGTAAACTCACGCCAGTCCTTTATTGAGTTGGAATAATCGGAAGCTGCACCGATTCCTTCAGAAGCAGTATTGATTACAGACGCCATGAGGCGAGGATCATCAGCAGAATACTTGTTGACATAACTCGGGCAAACGGTAGCTGCTCCCCAACCCTTGCCGTAAGGCGCGAAATTAAGGCTGCGCATGCCGAGCATCACCTGCCAGCGGTTGGAGTCGTTGTTGCCGTTGTAGTCCTGCGTCGGGGTGAACTTCTGTTGGAGCATGCACTCAGAGTTTGCCTGCCCTGCATAAGTGGAAAGTTCAGGATCCCATGCATCTTCGCCAAGAGGCACGAGAGATGCGGCGGGCCAAAGATTCTTGAATTCCGGCACGAGAGCGTAGTTGCCACTCTTGACAACGTCGTCAAGATAACCCAGCACTTCATCTTTTGTGAGAATGCCGGTAGTCTCGCCATCTTTTGTATAACCGAGTTCCTTGCCATAGTAACCGGTATAGTAGAGATATACGCGGGCAAGCATTGCCTCCATAGCGTATTTGGTGATACGGCCATTGTCGTCTTTCGTCAAATTTGCATCCGCCGGAATATTGGCAATGGCATACTTCATATCCTCTACGATGGCTGCATACACCTCTGCAGGATCGCTCGGAGTGCGGTTCTCGTTGATAGCCTCAAGGAAGAGGGGTATATTACCCCACATACGCACCATGTCGAAATATAGGAGACCTCGGATAGCACGGCATTCTCCCATATAGAGCCCGCGGTTCTGGGATTCGCCTATCCAGTTGATCTGATTCTCATGGTCACAAAGCTCATTGCAACGGTAGACAGCAGCGTAATATACCTTCCAGTCTTGTTCAAAAAGGTTCTGGTCTGCAGGAGAGAGAGACAAGTCAAACTGGTCCATAGCTTGATAACCATAACCGTCGTTGGCTCCCGTGCCACCATAGCATTCGTCGCTGAGCACACTTGCAGCCACCATTATTCCTACACCGGGAGCGGAACTTATCTGGCGCCAGCCATCATAGCAACCGAGAAGCGCGCGCCATGCATCCCCTTCAGTCTTATAGAAGTTCTCGGTATTGGACTCCACTTTCGACTCTACGTCGAGGAAGCTTTCAGCGCAGGAAGTGGTAAGTCCCATCAAGCCGGCTGTCGCTAAACCGAGTGACAATATATTGATTTTTATATTTTTCATCTTCTTGATTTATTTCGTACTAACTTTTTCAAATTTAAGCATAACGCTATCAGCAAACAATAATTATGCATTATGCATTATGAATTATTCAAAATCCAAGGTTTACACCGAAGAGGACAGTACGCGGAGTCGGATAGTAGCCTACGTCAACACCGCTTACCCATGAGGATGTACCATAACCGATCTCGGGATCCATGCCATTGTATTTCGTGAACGTTGCGAGATTCTGTACTTGAATGTAGAGACGGGCCTGGCTACACCATTTTTGTTTCATGATCGGAGCGAAGTCATAGCCGAAAGTAAGGTTGCTCAGACGCAGGAAGTCGCCGTCATGGAGGAAGAGATCGGAGAATGCGCAGTTGATCATTCCGTTGGTCACACGCGGAATACGGTCGGAAGTTCCCTCGCCGGTCCAGCGGCCAAGTATCTCAGTTGTATAATTTGCCTTTTGGTTGGCATAGTTGCGGTAGCTCTGCACAAGTTTGTTGCCTGCTACGCCTGTAGCAACAAGTCCAAGGTCGAAGTTCTTCCAATTAAGATTGATATTGAAGCCGTAGGTGAACTTGGGCACACCGTTTCCGAGATCGATCTTATCATCATCGTTGATGACCCCGTCATGGTTCTGGTCTACAAAACGTACATCACCGGGACGAACATTAGACTGTAGCACACCATTTCCGGCAGCCACCCATTCGTCGATTTCACTTTGGTTCTGGAAAAGGCCTGCAGTCTGGAAGCCCCACCAGTATCCGATGGAATGCCCATTCTCTGCGCGGTAGAACTCTGTGGAGTTGTCGTAGAGCATATTGGTAAGGCCGTGTATGATGCCGTCTTCTGTCGGGATAGAACCAACCTTATTCTTATTATATGTGAAGTTTGCGCCAATGCTATAAGCAAAGTCCTTTCCGATTACGTCGTTCCAAGTAAGGTTGAGCTCGATACCGGAGTTGATTACGTTACCGCCATTGATATAAGGCGCACCGGCACCGGCTGTAGCAAGAATAGGAGCCTCTACGAGCCAGTCTTTCGTCATCTTGCGATACCAGTCGAAGTTAAGGTGAAGTCGGCTGCTGAAAAGAGCCGCGTCAAGACCAAAGTCAAGCTGCTCGGAAGTTTCCCAAGTCAAGTCTGCATTGCCAAGACGGTTGGGATATGCACCCCAGTTTGCTCCCAGTGTTGTTGAATAGTCGTCGTATGTACCGTTAGGTCCGAAATACTCACCAAAAAAGTAGTGGGTATTAGTAACCTTAACAGGGGCGAGATATGCATAGTTGGAAATATTCTGGTTACCAACGCGACCCCAGCTTCCACGGATCTTGAGGAAGTCAAGCCATTCATGTGTAGCCTCCATAAACTCCTCACTGGAGATATTCCAACCGGCGGAAACAGAAGGGAATGTACCGAAGCGGTGTCCACGTGCAAATTTGGATGAACCATCACTACGTACCGTCACGTCGATCATATACTTTTCTCTCCAGTTCCAGCTCAGACGGCCGAAGTAGCTGACAGAACGGCTGACATCCCAAGGTGAGCCTCCTGCGCTAAGACCTTCAGCCGAGGTAGCGGCTGTACCATTGTTTACCCACGCATAGGGCCATGTGTCAAATCCTTCCTTAAGGTCTCGCTGCCCTGCGCTTACAGAAGCACCGGAATTGCGGTATGCCTCCATACCGATAAGGGCTTTGAAAGCATGATCCTTTATATTGAAATCATATGAAATGGTATTGGTCCAAGTCATGCCGAGACCGCGACCCATGCTTTGGCTTACCGATGTATGCTGGCTATAGTCGTAAATTGAAAACTGATATATCGGAGAATAACCGCGATATTCAGAGGAGCTTGCTACAGCACCAAATACTGTACGCAGTTTCAGATTTTTTATAGGTTCGATCTGTGCATATACATTGCCGGAGAAGGTAAAGCTCTTATTCTCACTCTGGTTGTTGAGCATCATCGATCCATAGGGGTTTCCTGCAGCGTTGTCCCAATCATTATTGGTTGTGTCATAGTACTCACCGTTAGCACCGTAGACGGGAATAAGGGGTGAAATTCCGAATGCTCCACGAAGGGAGTTGTTATACTGGTTGCCCACGCCAATGCCATGATTCTTCTTATATACGAAGCTTACCTGCTCGCCGACAGTCACGATACCGCCGAAGAGCTTGTGGTCGGAGTTGATGCGGAAATTGTAGCGTGAATAGTCGGAGACCTTACTGCCGCCACCGATACCTTCTTGATTCAGGTAGCCAAGACTCATTGCGTAAGTACTGGTAGCGTTACCCCCTGTAAGGCCTATGGTATAGCTCTGTGTAGCTGCATTATCTTTGAACATCTGTCCGGTCCAGTCTGTATCGTATACACCCAGGTGGTTTCCTTCAGCATCCGTCCGCCATATGGAAGACATACCTTCCCAGTTGTAGGGATCGGAGTTGTCGGCGATCTGCTGCTCGTCCATGATGGTCATGTATTCACGGGCATTAAGCATCTTCACCTTGTGGGCAACATTCTGAATGCCATAATATCCGTCGAAAGTCACTTTTGTGCGACCCTCACGTCCCTTCTTTGTAGTGACAAGCACAACACCGTTGGCAGCCTGAGCACCATAGATGGCAGCTGAAGCCGCATCCTTTAATACGTCGATGCTCTCAATATCGGCAGGGTTAAGCGTAGAGATATCACCACCTACACCATCTATGAGATAAAGGGGACCCGCATTGCCGATAGTTCCAAGACCACGGATACGCACTTTCATATCTGAGCCGGGCTGACCGGAGTTAGAACTGATAGTGACACCGGGAAGTTGGCCTTGCATTGCCTGCAGAGGAGAATTGGTGTTCATCTTCAAGATGTCGGCACCCTCCATCTGTGAAGTGGCTCCCGTAAGGAGTTTCTTCTTCTGCACGCCGTAGCCGATCACTACGAGATCTTCGAGTGTACTGCTGTCGTCAAGAAGAGCTACATCCAGACGCGGTGAATCTACCTTTATCTCCCTCGGCTGCATTCCAACATAAGAAAAGACGAGAGTCGCACCCTTCTGGGTCTCGATACTGTAGTTTCCGTCAAAGTCAGTCGCAGTTCCGACATTTGAGTTTTTCACCATGACAGTGACGCCGATAAGCGGTTCGCCATCAGCGGCAGAAGTAACTGTGCCTTTCACCAGCATTGACTGGGCATTAGCCAAGCCTACACTACCAAGCAGACAGCAAATCACGACTGCAATACGCAAGAACCTTGCCTTGCACAAGTCATTGATCTTCATTTACATTGATTTTTTAGGTTATTTATAAATTGAATTAGTTATCTTAAATTTAAGTTTCTTTTTGGAGACTTAAGGGGGATAGGGTTATGAGGTCTAAAAGTTGGAATATGCTAATAAATCTTAATGGATGCAAAGATAGGATAAAAATGCGACTCAATGATTTTGTCCCGATAAAATTATAGCAAGCTTTTGTTGCCATACATAAAAAACCAGGGTAACTAATGTTAAGACAAAGGGTAAGTTTTGATAAGTTACCATTGGATAACTCACTGATTATAGTATAAATGCACCGGATATTTCCAATATAAAGATCCATCATTAGTTTGGAGTTACGAGAATATTTTATTTATTTTGCGAATAAATTATAAATCATGATGCGAAGAATTCTTCTATCCATAATCTATATTCTGCTGATGATTCCACCGGTCTCTGCTAACCCTGAGACAATGACTCTACGCCACATCAGCCAGACGAAGGGGCTTCCAAACAATCACATCACAGAATTATACAAAGACTCAAGGGGATTTTTGTGGATAGGATCTGCTGCAGGACTATTCAGATACGATGGATACTCCACTCGCAAAGTGACCGACATGGTAGGAAAACGCACCGGAGTATTGAGCGAACAAATACTCCGCATTCAGGAAGACGCTTTGGGGAGACTTTGGGTGCAAAGCGAATCATATCATGCCATCTACGATCCGGTGACAAATACACTGACCGACTGGATTTCGGAGTTTATAAAAGAGCTCGGTATTGATGGATATGTGACAGCTGTTTTTTCCGATGAAAACGGTGATATTTGGCTTGCGACTCAACAAGACGCACTTTATCGTATCAAAATAAAAGAAAAAAAAGCGGAGAAAGTTTCCGGCGTACCTTTGACCGACAAGACCATTTGCAGTTTAGCCATGAGCGGAGGCAAGATAATCGGCATCACATCTACAGGGGTTCTCTTAGAGACAGATCCATACACTTTAAAGATGCGTCTAATCTCAAATGGACCCTATGATAATGAGGTTCAACCTTCTCATCATCTGATTTATGCCGACAAATCGGAAAGATTATGGATCACCAACAATGAACGCTTATTTCTCTATGACCTTAAAAGCAACTCCTGGAAAAATTCCATGCTTCCTAATCAAGGCTTTTTGGGAGTAGTGAAAAAAATCTATAACGATTCCAAGGGAAACCTTTGGATTGCCCGCGATCATCATGGAATAGAAAAATTGGAATTCATTGATGGAAAATATCAAATCTCCCCCGTAGCCACAGGAGGGGATTTCATTCCGCGTTCCACTGTTTCTTCCATACTTGAAGATGAAAAAGGGACCCTTTTGTTTGGGACTTATAAACTTGGACTTTATTCCTACAATGAAAGCGTGAATAAATTTCAGACGGAAGGATTCCCAAATCTTGACAAAAAGCCAGATGTCAACTGTATGATAGCTTCCGACGGCTCCGTATGGATTGGCACCGACAATTCCGGCCTTTGGAGATGGCAACCGCAAGACAATCGACATGATTACATCCCTGATGCCACTGAAGTCTCCCCAAATGCAATTACGGCCCTCGCGGCCTCTCCTGATGGCGACATATTCATCGGCAAGTTTGCCAAAGGTCTCTTCAAATACAAAGATGCACAAGTGGCACTTCATAAAACCGATAGCGAAATTGACCGCTCATACGTATGGAGCATGGATTTTGATAAGAATGGCATACTTTGGATCGGGACTCTTGGCAACGGAGTGTTCCGGTATGATCTAAAGAATGGAACCTCCGAACATTTCAATAATTCCAACTCCAAACTTAAAAGCGACTACATAATCTCAGTATTACCCTCTAAAGACGGCAACGTATATATAGGGACATCAGGCGGGGTATGCTGTTATTATTCGGCTGACAAGAGTCTTATGCCGGTCAGCATAGATGATGACTCGAGCTTGAGCGACAGTAAAATCATGCAGATTATCGAAGATTCTCGTGGTCTTCTCTGGATTGCTACTACATCCGGACTTAAGGTGATTGACAGGAAAAAAGGGAAAGTCCACAACATCCCTAATGGAGACTCAACTTATGGTGCTGATGTGCTTGGTATAATCGAAGACAATAATGGTAACATTTGGGTCAGTAATAGTTCAAGACTCTCCAATTTTAAAGTGAACTATGATGAGACCTCAGGAAAGTTGAGTATTACCCGGATGGAATATGACCGCCAGTCGGGTCTGCCGGAATGTGATTTCAACCAACGGTCGTTTGTCAAGCTGCATGACGGTAGTATTGCCGTAGGAGATCCATTCGGCATCATACATTTCAATCCCAACGATATTCGTATGAATGTCAGCAAACCAAAAGTGATATTTACCGATCTTTATATGGACAATAAGCCTATTGATGCAGGCGAAAAGATCGACGGACGTGTGGCATTGAAGAAAGCGATATTCTCTGGCGAACGAATCGAATTAAACCATAATCCTAAAGAATTCACAATATTCTTCACTTCCGACAACTATGCGCTCCCGGAAAAGACACGCTTCAAATATTGGTTGGAAGGATATTCAAATCAATGGACTGAGTGTCCGGAAGGTATCAACTATGTGACATACACCAACCTCTCACCTGGCAACTACCGGCTGCATGTCATAGCAATCAACGAAGACGGATATGAGAGTGATGCTCCTGCCACCCTCGGCATAAAGATACATCATTCTTTCTGGGGCTCACCATTGGCTTGGATAATATACGCTCTGACCGTGGTTGCTTTCGTATGGGTTATAGTAAGGATTGTTAGGAGACACGAACGCCGCATTCTTGAGCGTCGCACCCAAAAAGAGAATCAACAGAAGCAGGAGGAACTCAACCAATTAAAGTTTAAGTTTTTCACGAATGTCAGTCATGATCTGAGAACTCCTCTTACCCTTATTGTATCCCCTTTGGAAGACATGATAAAGGAATCTACTGACGACCGACAGACCAAACGCCTCAACCAGATGCGCAACAATGCCTTGCGTCTGCTATCGCTCGTCAATCAACTGCTCGATTTCAGAAAATCGGATGAGGCTGACCTGCATTTGAACCCATCGGAAGGAGACATTGTAGCATTCGCACACAATGTTTGTACTTCATTCGTGAGCTTATCCGACCGCAAGAATATTAATCTGACTTTTTATTCATCCGAAGCGCAAATTGAGCTCCTGTTTGATGAAGACAAAATGGAGAAAATCTTCATGAATCTTCTTGGTAATGCCTTTAAATTCACTCCGGCAGGTGGGCGTATCGATGTGGCAATAGAACTGAGTGGTGACGACAATTCCAAGCTTCGCATACAAGTATCCGACACCGGAATAGGGATCAAGGACAAAGATAAGTCACATATCTTCGAACGTTTCTATCAAGTTGACGATGACGGGGAGTCACATCCCGGCACCGGGAGCGGCATAGGTCTCAGCATGGTGAGCGAATATGTCAAGCTTCACGACGGCACTATCCGTGTGGCTGACAATGTAGAGCGCGGTAGTGTCTTCATCATTGAAATTCCTATACGCCATAGCGAGGTCTCACAGGCAGCTATACAAGTCCCAAAGACATTAGCTGATACGGGGTCGGCTTTAGCTTTGGAAGCCATTGGCGATAACCAATCCAAACGCAAGACGGTGCTCGTGGTTGATGACAGTCAAGACATGACAGAAATGCTGAAAGATAGTCTCGACAACATCTATGAGGTGATGACTGCAACCGATGGCGCAGAGGCGCTGAAGAAAGTATTTGAGGTAAAGCCCGATATTATTTTGACCGACCTTATGATGCCCAATATGAATGGCATGGAGCTATGCAGGGCACTTAAGGAGAATCCTGAGACGGTAAATATTCCAATTATCATTCTTACAGCAAAGCATGACCTTGGTGTGAAGCTTGAGGGGCTTACTATCGGAGCCGATGATTACATTACGAAGCCGTTTAATCTTGATGTGTTGCGACTTAGGATGCGTCGTCTGATAGAGCTCAATTCGAAGGGCGCTCGCCGGACTCTGATCGAACCGGAACCCGACAATATAAAGATCACTCCTCTTGACGAGAAACTTATTGAGAAAGCGATGAAATACGTGTCGCAAAACATCAGTAAGCCGGAACTGTCGGTTGAGGAGTTAAGTGAGGCTCTCGGCATGAGCCGGGTAAGTCTCTACAAGAAGATAAAGCAGATCACAGGAAAAAGTCCGATTGAGTTCATCCGCATCATCAGGCTGAAGCGGGCTGCACAGCTGCTGCGTGAAAGCCAGCTAAATATCTCGGAAATCGCCTACCAGACGGGCTTCAACAACCCCAAGATGTTCAGCCGCTACTTCAAGGAGGAATTCGGTATCCTCCCTTCGGTCTACCAGTCGCAGCAAGAGCCGGACATTACCGTCAATTACTAAGAACTGAGCCCACGTCACCCGGGAGGATGGCGACAGGAGCGGGACCGAGGTCGGGGACATTATAGGATTTTAGGGTGTGATCGTAGAATGATGGATGCTCCTGGGGAAGGAGGAAGGGCTTCGTGGCGGTGCCATCTTCGGAGATATGGACAAAGTAGGGTTTCCCGTAGAGACCGTCGTCGCGTTTGCTGGCGAAGACAAACCATCGGCCGGTCGACGACCAAGTGTGGTAGGTGTCGCTCATGGGGCTGTTTACGAGCTTTAGAGAGTCTGTTTCACCATTTTTCAGATCCAACAACCTGAGGTCTGCCTCGCGATGCCATATTGGGAATGTGCCGAAGTCGGAAACAGTATAGAGAAGTCGCCTTCCATCGGGTGAGACTCGCGGATGACTTACACTTCTACCCCACTTACCACTGATTACGGTGTCAGTTTGAATTCCGAATTTACCTTGCCCCGGATCGAAATCTATGCGGCATAGACTATAGAAGAGGCTGTCGAGACGTGATGGTCTGGCAGGCCCTTCTGCTACGCAATAATAGATGCTCTTGCCATCAGCTGAAAATGTCGGAAATGTCTCAAGTTTTGTTGAATCAGCGACCAATGGACTCCTCACTACCTCTCCCCTCTTCAGATCATAGACATAGATATCAGACTTGGTGTCGAATACTTCCAGACGTTTATCGGGACGGGAATGGAAGGCCGGAATTATTGAGTTGGTAGAGAAGACAATGTAGCGTCCCGACGGATCAAACTGGGCATAGACAGGGCCTGAAACCATATCGGGGGTCTTGACATCAAGTTTACGCATTTTACCCCCTTCATTGAGAATCATTCCTCCACCTTCACCACGAACATAAAAAAATGAGAGGTCGCTGCGTGCCGGAGCATGCGTGTGGCAGTTCATACAACGGTTTCCTACTGCATTATAGTCACAAAGCACGCGCTCCGAGAAGTCCTCGACATTCCTTTCCATGATCTGGAGACGGGAAAACACCTCATAGTCGGGTTCGATTAGTCGGTAGGTAAGATAGGCGTCGAGCATATCGGGGGAAACAAAAATATCGAAAGGAAGATATTTTATCCATTTTCCGTTCCTCAGAGCAGTGACAGTGACGGTTATGGACTTTCCTGTGGCTTTTTCGGTCAGTTTTTTCCATCCTTTAAGGCTGAAGATTGCCTCATTTCCTTTGCGGTGCGATTTTATCTCGAAATCTCCAGTCGCCGCAGTGACATAAATGGCCTCGCAGCTGTCGCGGAGGAGGAAATTGAGTGGGGCGATGTTGTATGGCACAGTCACCCCGACATAATCGGGGTAAATATCGGGGAGGATGCCCGCCTCACCTATGTCCTTGGGCGATGGGGTACAGCCATACAACAAAAGTATAAAGTATAAGAGTATAAAGTATGGATATTTCATAATCTAAGTCATTCACGGTCAAAATAAAACCAATAAGTGTTCTTGAAGGCGGGATCGCCACGGCGGTTGCTGTATTGCTGAAACATCTGGAGCTGCCGGTTGGAGACAATATATCGCTCCCATTCCTCTTGCGGCGCATCAGTGCCGGCAAGATATATCATCAGGGCTTGCTGATACAGGTCTTTGTAGCGAGGCTCTCCACGCTGCATACAATAGGTGTCATAGTCCATCTTGAATGTATCCATATCCTTCAGTAGAAGATCTGTGCAAAGAAGATAGTCAAGAGCAACTGTATTCATAGGATTCGACTCAAGAAGCTCAAGGATAATGTTGCGGCAATTGTCGCCAAGACGTATGTTGTCCTTACTGTTGGAACAGGCTCGGCGGCGCATTATGTCAGCCTCTACATCGGAATCAATCGAACTGGGGGTATGGCGTTTGCTCCAGTCGGAATAAGCGTGTGTGAGGTCGAGGATGCGGAGATATTTGAGGGCAGCTGCAGTGTCGCCACTTACGAGATTGGTTTCTGCAAGACGACACATCATGCGCACATTTCGGTTGCGCGGAGAGAAAACATTGCGCATCATAGCCGCGCGCTCTGCATACGTCATGTCGCCAAGCTCATAATATAGATCGTTCATCATATTGATGATCATAGGATGAGACTTCTCCCCTATCGTGGTCAGAGTGCCAAGGCTCTTTACAGGATATTTAAGCAAATTATCAGGCAGGGAGTCTTGCACTGCACTCGAAAGATAGTAATAGAAGGACGTGACATCGTCCGGTGAGTCATCGCTCTTGGCAAGTTGCTTCACAAGATCAAAATCTTGCTGATAGTAGGCATCGGAAATGGCAAGCCGCTGCTCATATTTCATCTGAGGAAGCTCGGGTGTGGCCATGCCCGGATAAAAAAGTGCCTTGGAATAAGGAAGGATACCGGAGCAACTGCAAGGAATTGAAAAACAGAAGACAAGCGCAATGACAGGTCTGATCCACCACCAACGTTTCCAACCAAGCAAGAAGCCTCGCCTAACGGCAGCCATAACGATGAGCGCTGTGGTAAGGAGAGCACCTAAACCAAAGGCAAAATATGCTAAAATTACCAGAAGAGGAGCCAATCCCACCATCTCAATCTTTCGCTGAGGCAACCAAATATCTATCATACCCATCGCCAGCCCCCCTGCCACACAGACAAAAAACGCCAACCTGGTAGATGCTGCGAAAGAACATGCCACCATCAATACAGCAAAAATTAGAATCATGATCCATGCCGGGAGTTTGGGGAGCAGGCGCAACATGGCCGCAGCAAAGCATACCGCACACAACGTCACTGCCAACGAAAGGATGACACCCCCCACAGACACAGCACAATAGAACTGCGTGAGCCAATCGCCGACAAGGCATCCTATAGAAGCCGGGAATTCAAAATATGAGGCAATCCAATCCGGGGAGTTAAGGAATATCTGGTTCTGCTCCTGCCATAGTAGATGACCCGGATAGCAACGAGCATACCATATAGCAAGAGCAATGCAGCATATCAAACCTATGGCTGCTGAAATGAATGTATAGAGCCTACGGCTCTGGAGCGCTCCGAGATTGCGCCGTTCCAAATGTTGACTACTCATTTTCTCACTGAAACATTGGTTAGATCTCCTTTTTTGACCATTGAGCGGACTCCTGGCATGTCAAGAGTAATCTTTTCTGCGATGAAATCGGGGGCATTGAAGGAATGCAGTGCCTCGTCATAGTATTTTCGAGGATTGCGCTGAGGAATTAAGAAGGGCTTGGTAGCCTTTCCGTCCTGTCCAATGCAAGAGAGATACAGATTGCCATACATACCATCACGTCGCTTGCTGTTGAAGAGAAACCATCCCCCTCCGGGACTCCAGTTATGGTAAGCGTCACTCCATTCACTGTTGACCTCGTCAAGACTGCGAGATTCACCTGTAGCCAAGTCCATAATCCAAAGATCGGCATCAGCATGATGGATAGGAGACGTGCCATGGTCAGTGAGATTATACATCAGGTATCTGCCATCATACGATGGACGCGGAAGGCTCACGCTCTTCCCTATTGCATCTGCCGACACAAGGGTATCAATCTTTGATCCGAATCTGCCGGCATGAGCATCGAAATCAATGCTGCAAAGGCTATACTTAAGTCTGTCATAGCCCGCCGGCATAGTCACAGAATCCGCCAAACAGAAGTAAATCTTTTTCCCGTCGGGAGAGAAAGCGGGGGTCGTCTCGCAGCGTGGAGTAGCCACGATGGACGACGTAATGAGCTGGTTGGTCTCTGTGTCAAGCACAATAAGGTCGGAAAAGACATCCCATGGTTCTATATTATGGTCTTTGTCAAGATAAAAGTTCTGTACAATCTTGTTGACTGAGTATGCCACATATCTTCCATCCGGATGCCAATATCCATATGTGGCATTGCCGGCTGTCTCTGGAGCTTTCGTGTTTAGATATTTTGTTCTGTCGCCCTTCTTTAGCAGCGTGCCGCCGTTTTTTCCACGGATATGTATCGAGAATTGGTCGGCACGTCCGCGGTTGGCATAATGGCAGTTCATGCATTTCCCTTCTACAGCAGTTTCCTCAAGCACAGGAGTTTCCTCAAACGACGACAATTCACGCTGATAGATACCAATCTTGCTGAAAGTCTGATACCCTGGGGCTATTTTACGGTAGACAACTCCATAATCTTCCAGCGGTACATCACTGACATGCATCACAAACGGGGCATAGCGGCGCCACATTCCATCCTTGTTCTTGACGCTGACATCAAATGTCAGGTCACCCCCAACATTTTTGACAGTCAGCTCATGCCACTTCTTTTCATCAAACTGAGCAGTTTTACCGGAGACCTCAAGTTCGCCCTCTTTAGAGCCTTTGACCTTGACATACATCTGATCTGCGTCAGCATCATCAATCTCGAAATTCATTGGAGCGATCTGCGCAGGTATAGTCACATCCTTATAGTCGGGGAATATACCTGGAAGTTGAGCAGATGGGGGCATTTCCGGAGGTCTTTCACCGGAACAAGCCGCCAACATCACGCTTGCGAATATAAATAAATATTTATAAAGTCTCATTTTTTATTTTTCAAAATCAGTTCGTTCTTCCCATAAACCTCAATTTTCGCTACGCGAAAGTTGAATTTACTCATGTGTAGATTGGCATTCTGGAGCTGAAGCTGAGTTGCGCTTCCCTTGTTGTGAATTGCTCAGGAAATACACCCCGTATGACCCTGGAGCCACCTTTTGCCACGCACCCGGATTATTCTTATTCGTCATCACAGCTTTTGCAAGTGCTGCCGTCTCCTGCTGTACTTCACTGCTTATAGCGAACGGCAGCCCTTCAAAGGAAGGATGACTGAAAGTCCAATACATGGCTATTGCCTCTTGCACATGTCGTGGCAATGGTTGTTGGCCAAATCGCTCTGCATAGAAATTACAAACACCGGCGAGTGTGGCAAGATCACCTTTCAGCATTGTAGTAGCACAAAAATAGTCCCAAGCAAGTCGGTTGTTGCCATTGCCGTCGAGCACAAGCATGGCCAGTATCTTGTCAAGCTGTGAATGATAGTAGAACCCATCCTTTGTGAAACCATTGCGACGCAGCGGGCCATAGATAGGATGAGCCTCCACTGCGTTGTCGTTGCCGAGAAGACTTTCTGCCTGTTGTGCCCAGCCCTTGTAGAATAGACTGTTACGGAGAAATCCAATGTATTTGGCTGCCACATCATAATTTCCATTTACTATCATACACTCTGCAAGCCGCTTCATAAAGCGACCGCTCTTACGGTCGTTCATTATAGCTTCCTGAAGGTCAAAGGTAGTGGAGAAGGCTATGTTGGTAAGCCCTAAACGGAAAAGAGCCTCGGCAGAAATTAGCTGGGAAGTATTGTCAAGCTTATAGTCTCCAATCAATCCTTCTACTCCGTTTTGATCAAACTGAAACATCGATTCAGAAAGTTGTCCGGTCATTCCCAATGCGAGGTTCAGAGCTTGAAGTGAGAATGTGTCTGTAGGTCTTTCCTTCTTCGCACGCTCTATGATGTCGGTCCAGCGCGCCTGACGCACGAGGGATTCGTAGGCGAGCATCCGGCTTTTGTCAGCATCGAAAGAGGCGGGGACATAGATTACTGCGAAGACGGCAACTATAGCAGCAACAACATATGAGATATATCCCTTTACGCTTTTCTTGATAAGAGTGACAAGCGGAACCACCGCCATGACTCCTATGATGATGAAGAACTTAGCGGGATACATTTCCGGAATCCTATAATAGTTGATGCCTAGCATCAGGCGACTCAACGGGTATTGCTCAAACCACAACTTATGGATGGCTACTACAGCCAGCCATCCAGTCAAGAGGGTAATATATGCGCTTTTACTACGCAATATACAGCAGGTAGATATAAAGATGAAGGCTATGGGGCCCGCAAGCCAGTAAAGTATACAGAAACTAACAAAAGTAATCAGACTGCCGGAAAGCAGGGAATCTTTCCCTTGCAATGTAATAAGATAAATGAAAAGGGAGGTTAGCATCATCGAGACTGCTAAGGACATCAGTATGTTCTCATCACTCATGCTGGCAAGGAAAAGCACTGATGGCAAGGAAGCCAAGACATATGATATCTCCGGCACGGCACAGCGACGGCATGCCAAACCTAAGAATATCTGCGACAAGGTGAGCACAAGGGCTGCCAGGAGACTGCCATATAGGGGGATGTAGAAGAACTGGACTACAAATTCAGAAATATAGTCGGCGAAACCTCCAGGCACGACTATTGCATTTGTGAAGTAGCTGCCGGTGAACTGGAATAGTTGGTATTGCTCCTGATAGAGCAAATACTGTGGGCAGCCGAGCCATAGGTAGAGGAAGATGGCTATAAACAGCAATAAAGAAAATATGCCGGATTTCATATTAAACTCATAAACTTTTAAACTCATAAACCTCTAAACTCCCCACCTATTTGACTTTTGTTGCGACGCGCTCGCCAGAGAGAATTGCATCTATTGCCGCACGACTGTCAAATTCTACTTTCTCTTTTGTGAAGTCGGGAGTATTGAAAGAGAATAGTGACTCGGTATAATACTCTTCAGGATTCTTCTGCGGAAGCAGGAAAGGTTTTGTAAAATGCCCTTTATCGTCAATGCTGGTCAGGTAAAGATGTGAATAGAGTCCATCACATCGACGCGAGGTGAAGACTACCCAACGGCTATTGTCGCTCCAGTTATGGAAACTGTCTGCCTCATCACTATTGATCTCATCCACCGGACGTGTCTCTCCCGTGGCAAGGTCAAGAAGCCATTGGTCTGATTCTTTATGCCATATACTGAAATAGCCATAGTCGCTGAGCGTAAAAAGCATATATTTTCCGTCGTAAGACGGACGAGGCCACGTGACGCTCTTGCCAACCGACACAGCATTGAAAAGAGTGTCTACCTGCGACCCGAATTTTCCGGTTTTTGCATCAAATGCAATGCGGCAAAGATTGTATTGCTCCTCCTTATGCTCCAATGGATAATTTTTTTGTAGGCATGTAGTGAAGTATAGCCATTTGCCATCAGGAGAGAATGAAGGAGTATTTTCCGACCATTCTTTTGTATTGAGCAGAGTGTCGCGCAAAATCTCATTTTTCTCTGTATCATAGACTATCACGTCTGATGAAAGGTCGAACACCTCCAATCGCTTTTGTCCTGCGATATGAAATCCCTGGCGTGTCTGATTAGTAGAAAAGGCACAATAGCGTCCTTCAGGATGCCAATAGGGATAGACCATCGAGCCTCCGAGAGTATCGTTGGAAGCTTTCAACCATGTGCACTCCCCTCTCTTGCTCACCATAGTAGCCCCATGCTCACCGCGCACATGAAAAACGAAATCTTTCGGATTCGTACGGTTCGAGGTATGGCAGTTGTAGCATTGTCCGTCGGTCATGGTGTTTTCAATTATGGCTTTTTCATCGAAGTTGCCAAGATCTCGCTGGTAAATTCCCATTTTGCTGTATACCTCATATCCTGGGGCTATACGGCGGTAAGTCAGTCCATACTCATCAAGGGAATATGGACTAACATTGATCTCAAAATCATCATACTGAAGCCATTTGCCATCAACTTTGGCTATTACCGATACAGTCAGCGACTTTCCTTTGTTCGCTTCCGTGAGCTGATGCCAGTCTTTTATGTCGAAATCAGCGTACCTCCCGTCTACGTGGAATTCTTCCCCATCGGCACCTTTGATCGTCACGTCAACACGCTCCGCTTCCGACACAGAAAAATTAAGTGGCGCTATTCCTGCAGGAACACTGACACCGATATAGTCTGGAAATATCGGGGGAAGAGAGTTGATTTTAGCCACATCTTTTGGAGTTTCAGCGCAACCAAACAGGAGGCATAAGATTGAAATACTCATCAGAAGCCACAGGCTGGGCAGCCTCCTTTCTATAGCATATCGTTTCATAGGTCTGTCATTTGTCGGAGATTAGGTAATAGTAAAGGGTATGGCGATGTGGCTCTATCAACTCAGGATTTTTTGAAGTCCAGGCCTGAGCAAAACCTCTCAGCGATTGCTCAACCATCGGCGACACCATATTCTGAGGTATTGGTTGCCCATTTTTCATTGATATGAATGCGAGTGCTTGCTGTGCCAACAGCGGATTATACTGCGGATGTGACTGAGCCACCACTCCCATATATTGCACAAATTTATCAAGGTCGCGCTGCAGAAGTGGATATAATATAAGATACTGGCGGGCAAGATCGTTGCCTGGATCTTTGATGAAAAGCTGTCCCAATGTCTTGTCAAGTTCCCCCTCGCTAAAGAGATAGTCTTCATCTACCATACGTTTGCGTAGTTGCCCGTAGAGCGGATGAGCATCAATTTCTTGAGGATTCTTTATAAGTTCAAGATTACGCTTAGCCCACTTGCTGTAGAATGTAGTGTTTTCAAGCATACGGAGGTATTTTTCCGCAAGCTTGTATTCACCCCTGATGAGAGCCGTCTCAGCAAGACGCTTTACGGCACGGCTGCTCTTGTTGTAGTTAGGGATTGATTCCATTCCTTCGAAATAGAAACGCTGGGCACTATTGATCATTCCAAGTTGGAAAAAGACTTCGCCGGTGGTCCAGGAAGAAAGAGCCTCTTTAGTAAAAGATGGAAAGAGTCCTTCTGTTCCGTTCTGGAAATAGTCGAATGCACGTGAATCCAGTTGACCGGTCATTCCGGAAGCAAGGTTTGTGGCGCTGACGCTTAGAGGAAGATCCGGATCGTGGGCACCAGAGTATCTGAGGATGCCTTCCCAGTCGTTGGCGCGTACCATATAGTCATAATTTATAAGTTGATAGGTTGCTTTGTCATAATATTTAGGATAGCAAAGCACCGGCGGCAACACCACTACGACGACAAGTCCGGGAAGGATCTTCTTTGCCGAGAAATGGTTGCGAGCAATAACATAAGCTGCAATGGGAATTATCACGCAATAAGCTTCGAGTGCTAATTGATCGAGCGCCAGCACATCCGGAGTCAGCAGATAGCCTATACCAATCAATTGATAAGAGAACGGATAAGAGATAACCATTGCCCATGCATAGACATTCAGGGCGAGGGTTATTAATGACACTATAGCAAGACACACTTTGTTGGCGACAGATACTTCCCGGCCAAAGCATGTAAAGGCGATGATGAGCAGGGTGAAGACTATCGTGACAGGACCAGTCACCCAATATAGCAGCGAGGTAACCACTATAATCCGAAGGTATTTCTCTGCGATTGAATAGTCATTATCCGTAGATATATAGATATAGACGCCGGCTGAAACTAAAATAAGAGCAGTTACAAAACCGAGTGTGACATCTTGATTGCCGAGAAATAGCCATAGGAATATTAGAGGCATGAGAGATAGCAGAAGATTGTTTGTCTTTGGGTGGGATATGGAAAATCTATTGCATATCAAATAGCAAGACACTCCAAACAGAATCAGCAGCAGACTCATTACACCCGCCCCAATCCAATAATTGTTGAAAAACTGGGTAAGGAATTCCCCAATGTATATGGAGATTCCTGCGGGACGACCGGCAAACCCGGCAAAGTAAGTGCCGGTGGTCTGAAAGAGCTGCATCTCCTCACGGTAGCCGAGGGCTCCGCGATAAGGAAAAGCCCAGAACCAGTATAATGCGGCAGCGATCGCCGCAAAAGCAACGATGATTATCGGAGACTTTCCAGCAGTTGGTTGATTCTTCTTATGTATATCGTTAGTAAGGCTTTCTTTTGCCATGATGTCTGTTAGCTATATTATTTGACAAAAATACAAATTTTTGCCAACATATGCAAATAAAAATGCGGTATCAAGCACGCTGAGCGCGCTTGATACTACTGTGGCTCGCCGTAGCGGGATTTGAGGAGGTCGTAGCCGGCTCCGGGACCTACGGTCTTCATAAGGTCGTGGATCATCTTGACATATGATTGGTTGAACGTACGGAGGGAGTCTAGAAGGGAGTTGGCGTATACTGTGTCCCCCTGCTCGCGTAGGTATTTTATATGCTGGGATTGGTTCCACTGCACTTTATCATGATTCTCTTTCAATACTTTCCATGCCTGTAGCAAATCATTTTGCGGAGTGCCTTTGCCACTCGATATGCTGTCGATGACTACGGTGATTTCACCGGGTTCGGTGATGATAAGGAGGTCTTGCGTGCCGTAGCGGACGCGCTTGTCCATAGTGACGCGGGCAAGGAATTCGCCTTTGTGTCCACGGAACTCGAATTTGCCGTTTTTTACGACTGTAGAGTCCACTCCAATGCTGTCTTCAAATGATTTAGTGCCATAAGGAACCAAAAACACACGCTCCCCATCGAGGCGAGACTGAGAAGTGGAGCCCTTGATTATGTATTCATCCTTATGATCAGTGCAGCACACCACTCCTGTACAGACAAACGCTAATAATAAATAAAATAATTTTTTCATATTTACTTTGATTTTAGTTTCCAGTAAGCTCATCTAGAGTCCTTAACACCATATAAATCTCAGAATAAGAACGATAATCCTCCGGATTCTCCATACTAAGCTTTCTCAATAATTCAGAATTTTGCATAGCTCTTGACAGATCACCATCTTTACATAAAAACTGATATAGGTTGTTGCGACCAAGATAACGTTTAGTTTTTTCATATCCTGGAAGATAGCGTCTCAAGTCTGGAAGTACATCCTCATACGTTGTATAATTCTTTGAAGTCAATGTAGGCAAAAAATGGAGCAAAAACCAAAATTCGGTGCATGGATTTGTCTCAATAAATACGACTTTTGTATTCCTACTTTTTGCATACTTTCTTTTAGCGGTCTGATAAATCTGCATTTCTTTAGGCACACGCAACAATCGATCCATATCCAGCAGACAAAAAACTTGGTCAAACTCCTCTTTAACGAAATGATCAACAAGTTTCACCATATGACTTATATCAGCATGCTGAGCCAGTGCAGGAGCAACTTTAAAAGGATAGCGTTTTGCAACCCGCAATGATTCAAAATAAAACCATTCCGTCTCACCTTCCCCAATAATGGCTATGCTTAATCTTTTTTTCATTAGTCAATGTCATTAAGGTTAAGATAGGCACTCCCCACAAATGGCAAATCAACGATTTTACCTTGTTTATATGCATTGTAAGGCGACAATCGCTTGCTAAGTCCGAGACTTGTAAGGCGCTTCAATTCAGTCTCTCCATCTTCATTTTTATCTGTAAACCAGATTTCATCACGACGTATAAAGTCCTCATTAAGCAGATTGAGGTCGTGAGTAGTCACTAAAAGTTGCGACTGATGATCACTATTTACCAGAAAAACTTTCAGAAAAAATGACAATAACTCATAGTGAATGCTGCTTTCTACCTCATCCATAATCACGAAATGATTGCCATCAAGCAAATGCTGAAGAATGATTGTCATTCCCATAAAACGTATGGTTCCTGATGATTCCATATTTTCCGGCAGAAAGTGCACTCCTCCTTTTGTCTTATGCTGAAACCTTACAGGCAGTCCCCTGCTCCATTCAATCCCACTAATATTGAAATCAGAAGCTTTGAGAAACTTCAATATGAAGTCTTTGACACTTCCATCATAATCCTCTTCAAGCGTCTTGTGAATAAAGGGCGACAATATAAGATTTGGCTCTATGATAGGCTCAAGAGTCTTGTCAAAGAAATCATAAACTTTGTTGAGTCTGCTTGATTCCACATTGCTTACACTGAAAGCAGCCAAGACAGTACGGTTGTTGATAGTATTTCCTTCAATAAGTCTTTGACTTTTCTTCAGGAGTCCAAGTTTTGCACTAAATGATATTTCCGACGAATCTGTATCGGGATTGTATCGGCGGCTGTAAAGTTCAGTCGGACGCATAGAGAGGTAGACAGCCAATGTTTCTTTATAAATACGCTTATCGTCAAACTCTATAGTCAATACATACTTTTCTTTGTCAATATAGAAAGACATCGACATTTCAGTTTTCTTTTCAGCAGAATCGTCATCCAGCAAAAAAGGCACCACCCCTAAAGATTCATTTCTGTCTGAGGGCTGAAAGCACACCAACAATCGAAAATAATCTAAAGCATGAAGGACATTGCTTTTACCGGAAGCATTACCTCCATAGATAATTCCTAATTTTAATAGTCTAACGCCTTCCTTGACTTCAATCGTACTTTCTTCCGACAGAAAAGAGTCAGCCGAAGCCTCAAAACTTAGCCGCTGTTCCGAACGGATTGATTTGAAATTCTTAATAGAAAATTCAGCTATCATTACAATTCAGTTTTAGACTACAAAGATAGTAATAAAATTGGTATTTCGCAATTTTTAATCGCTATTTTATGCATATTTTGCACAAAATAGCAAATAAAATTGATAAAATACAACCTAAGACAGAACCTTTCATCATAAAAAAGGGATTCATCTTAATCTGGTTGAAAGTATATTGAAAAGTCTGGCTATGGTTAGGGGCAGACGGCTCGAGGCGGTTAGAATTGGCTTCGCCCAAGCTAAAGCAAGTCACCATGATCCCATTAAATATGCATATTTCAACTAAAGTGACGAGGGATATAAAAAGGATGCGCGTTTGGAAACACGCATCCTTTTTTAGTATTTAGAATTTGAAATTACTTACCGAATGACCACCATGTGCATTCGCTCCATGCTCCTGTGCCGGGAGCCGCATAGATTAGAATCATTGCATCAGAGCCAAGATAGCCAATTTCAAAGCTTGTAGGCATTTCGCCACCAGTATTGATAGCGAACGGCCACAGGATTGCACCTGCTGAAGTATTGAGATTACCAATACTAAAGTGTTCCGGATTCGGAGTCATGTCAAGAGAGAATGATCCTGCTCGGAGTTCATTGCCATCCTTACCGAATACTGTGACAGATGCTTCATCTTCGTTGAAGACCATCTTGGAAGCCATATATTCCTCACCTGCTACATAAGCATCGCCAGCATGCTGCATCTGGCCTTCGAATGTGTCGCCACAAGGTCCGTCATTGGGACCACAGCCCCACCAAGCACCGTTGATATTGCCATCACCGCTTTGTGCACCTGCCAAGTAACCACCATTACCCCAAACAGCACCACCGTTGACATCAGTTGGACGCCAGTGCCAGTCGTGAGATGCAAGGATACCTGAAGCATCGTCATCACTCATAAACGACCACCATGTGCATTCGCCCCAGCCGCCTGTCCCAGGAGCAGCATAGATAAGCACCATGCGTGTTACGTCGAGATAGCCGATTTCGAATGCTGTAGGCTGCATACCACCTGTGTTGATGGCAAATGGCCAGAGAATAGCACCTTCTGAAGTCTCGAGAGTACCTCTTGAGAACTTGTCAGCATTTGTAATCTCATTGTTGTTGTAGTCCTTGATTGAGAACGAACCTTCATTAATTTTAATTCCTTCATTGCTGTAGGCAACCAGACCACCGTCCTCATTAAACTCCATATATGAGAGTGCATAGCACTCTCCCTTGACATCATTCCAACGATCACCTGCATGCTGGGTCTGACCTTCAAATGTGTCACCACACTCACCGTCGATTGGTCCGCAACCCCACCAAGCACCGTTGATGTTGTCGCTGCCATCCTGCTCGCCTGCGAGATAACCGCCATTACCCCAAACGGCACCACCGTTTGCACTTGTCGGCATCCATTTCCATTTCTTCACACCTGCATTTGAGACAAGTACCTTAACTGCCGGTTCAAGAGCCTGAGCTACCTCAAGGGTAAACTGCTTCTCAGCCACAACCTCTGTACCATCTGCATTCACATATGAGAAATAGACAGTCTGCAATGGGTCACTACCACGTGAAGGCTTATAGTAGACAATGCCACCGGAGCGTCCATAAGCAAGAGTCTTCTTCTCTCCATTCTTCATGTAGTAGACATTGACTGCCGACACGCCTGGAAAATTATACTGTATATAGTTGCCGGTTTCGGAGGGAACATACTTGCCATCAACCAAGTCAAATTGACCAAAAGCGGCACCATTCATGAGAGATTCCGAAGTCATTGTAGACGATACGAAATCGCCTTCAGCCTTCTGGGGGTCGCATGATGTAAGGAATACTCCCCCAGTCAAGGCCAATATCATTAGAGTCTTTTTCATTTCTTTTCGTTGTTAGAGGATTAGTAAACCGGTGTGCTTGCCATATTCCAGTCCTGAGCATCTGAGCCCCAACCCGGGTTCTGTTTAAGCACGTCCGGATTTGCCACAATATTAATCTGGCCGGGAGGAATAGGAAGGAATCCGTTAGTTTCGGCATATCGCTGTGCCCAAGAAGAGGAGGCGTGGTGCATGGTTGTCCAGCGTCCGGTGTAATTTACCTTTGAACCGTTCTGTTTCTCAAGAGCAACTGCTGCAAGACAGTTCGTACCACCATCGATACCTGACCAACGACGAAGGTCGTTGAAGCGTATACCCTCTCCGAACAACTCCCAACGGCGTTCGTTCTTGATATTATCCCAAGAGTAACCGGTCTTTGCAACTCCTGCGCGTTCCTGTACACGATTCATCATCGTTGGATCGCCTGTAAGTTCCGTGTGCATTAGCATCACGTCTGAAAGACGAAGCAAAATTACGTCAGCAAAATGGTCTCCTTGGAAAGAGTTTTCGTTTGAGCTAGCCGGCTTACTCTCAAGAAGTGAACGTTGAACACCCCACCATGTGTAGTTGGAGTTGAAATCATCAAAAGTAGATTGACTGCAAGTGATGGGCATCCATTTTTTATTGTACATACCTGTTTCCTCTGAACACGATGTAGCATATCCGAACTGTTTAAGCTCTTCCTCACAATTAAGTACGGTAGCTTTCTTTCGAGGGTCGGATGCCGACCATTCATTTACTGCATTCATATTGAAGACACCTTGTCCCCAGCCCTGACCGAAGGGAAGAGTTCCTTCCTTGCCATTTACATAGCCACTTGCATCTTCGTCACAACGAAGACCAAGATAGAGGGAAGTCATGTTGGTAAAGCCCATACCGATCGTACCATTCCATGTGGCGATATTGGAGAATTGCACCTGGAAAAGTTGCTCTCTATTGCCATTGCCAGCCCAGTATTGACCTGCATCAGCAAGATCCTTTACATAAGCGTAGTCAGGAGCGGTAAGATTATTGGTATATTGCCAAAGCTGACGGAAATCTGGGATAAGTTGTGATCCGGAATTATTGATGCAATCTTCAAGAGCAGACACTACGCCAGCTTTGGAAAGCGGTCCATTGACGCCTTCTTGCTCCGGAAGCTCTACATCTGCCAAGTTTGCAGTGGCAAGTTCTCCTGCCTTGTTATAGAAGCCCTGATAGAACATATATGCACGAGCCAGGTATCCTTCAGCTGCTCCTTTCATAGCATGTCCGTCGCCCCAAGTAGTTGCGCCGTTAGTCATAAGATTAGATGCCGAAACGAAGTCTGCAAGAATATGCGGGAAAATTACCTCCTTTGCACTTACCTGTGGGCAAGGATCCGGGGCCGCAGCACTCCAATAAGCAGGAATATCACCCCAAAACTGAGTGCCCCAAAGATAGA
>CAYSMP010000013.1:0-45307 GCA_964432215.1 uncultured Sangeribacter sp. | reverse complement strand
TAGGGGGTTAGGTTTATAGGGATATGGGGTTAGGGTTATGGGGGGATTGGGGGATGGGTGAGAATGAATTAAAGAAATGTAAGAATGAAAAAAGCTAAGAAAAAAGGAGGGATGCAGGCAAAAATGTCTCCCGAACGATATATGAAGGAACGGGTAAGGAACCTCCCTATCGGGAAATGCTACGTTAATCCCGATTGGAAGGAAGAAGGTATGGCCCATATTATTGTGACCCGTAACCGCGCAGGAGGGAACATTGTCTATGCGTCATTTCTGATAGACACTCTCTGTCTGGGAGTCAAATATGCAGAATATGCCATCGACTTCACTGCTGATGAGCTCCAGGAAGCACTCGAGCATTTCCGGAAAAACCACGAACTTGAGGAAACTGACTATGAGAAAATACATAATCTTATATATGGAGCTATCGAATTTGCAGAAGAAGGGGGCATAAGTCCTGTGAAGGAATTCGGCTTGGCAAGCTATATCCTTGAAGAAGATACCGATGACATCCCTCTGATAGAATATGAATATGGAAAAGATGGAAGACACCTTCTTATCATTGGGGAAGAAGGAAAAGAAAGACGCTTTATCCCAATCTTGGCCGAGCATCTTGAAAACGACTTCTCCTTCATCGACCTTGCTGAAGAATTCGATGAAGAAGAGTCGGAAGGAATGAGAGATCTTTACGAGGAAAAGGATCGACATCCGTCTGAAATATATTCATACCAACATCCGGAGTATCCCAGTGAACCTAAGGTGAAAAACAATTTTATAGCGGAAGCCATTCTCTCCCCAGAGAACTATGAGGAACTACCCAAAGACATCATAAAGAAAATACTCATACTGAATGATGATGAAGCGGCAGAAGACATAAGCAATATTATGCTTTATACAATCGGGAAATCCTATAAAGCGATTGAAGATGACACCATAGGAGAACCTGAAGAAGGATCATTGCTTCATGCCGTCATCTTACTGACCCAACTGCAAAGCGAGAAAGGACTGACAGGACTTCTCGAGATGCTTCGGCAGACAGAAAAATTTATCGAGTTCCATTTCGGAGACCTTGCTCCTGAAATGATTCCTATGGCTATATCAGCATCGGCCGGCGACAACCTCGCCCCCATCGAATCATTTCTATATGAGAGGGGACTTTCCACCTCCAACAGATCGATGGCAGCCGAGGCACTCGTAGTCACAGCCAGCCTCAATCCTGAAAAGCGACAGGAGATAGTAGAAATATTCAGACGCCTACTGACTTCTATGAAAGAGCGCCTACCGGAAAGAGATGGATGTGACGCAGAGTTTGCCGGATTCGTCGTAAGCTATCTCATCGACTTGGAGGCCAAGGAACTCGTAGCGGAAATCAAGGAACTCTTTGCCACTGACTGCGTCGACAAATCCGTTGCCGGAGATTGCGATGAAGTGATAGAGGAGATAGAACACAACCGATATCCAAGGAAGTATGAGATGCCGACTATTTATGAACAGTATGAGCAAGTGAAGACCTTCGGCAATTAAAAAAGCGGAAGCGTCTGATTTAATAAGTGTCTGATTTAATAAGTTAGTATTTTATATACGATTACATCTCACGCAGAGGCGCAAAGGGCTCGCAATGTGGAAAATTCTATACGTGAATTACAGATTCGTAAGCCACCCACACATCCATACGCGGTCTTTTTAGAGGACGGACTTGCTTCGCTCGTCCGGGAGAAAGCAAAGAGGCAGAGATAAAAAAATAAATTAGAAACTTGAGGTATTAATCTATACGCTCTTGTATCTTACGCAGAGGAGCAAAGGGCTCGCGATGTGAAAAAATCTATACCATAAAACACAAAAACACTGACATGAAGAAATTTAACCTTGCTTTTATCGGATTGTTGCTGATGGCGGCGCCGATTCAGGCCAAACCCGGCAAGAGTCCCGTGAAGTTTGACTCCTATGAGTGGAACTTCGGTACTCTTGATCCGCAGAAGGGGACAGTATGCCACACTTTCACGATGAAGAATACTTCGGATAAACCGGTAAGGATCGGGAAAGCAATTCCAAGCTGCGAATGCATCCAAGCTTTTTATCCAGCCGAAACAATCTCACCGGGTGAAGAATTGAAAATAATGGTAGCCCTCTCCCCTACCAACGCTTTAGGCAAGACTTACCGAAGTGTGGAACTTACCGATACTGACGGCAATACCCTCGGTGCACTCTCGATGGAGGCAGTCATACAGGAAAACCCCTCCCCCAGCCTACAACCGACAGAGTATCCTTTCCAGAATCCCAATCTCACGAATGAAGAGAGAGTAGAAAACCTTATTTCCCTTCTTACTCCGGAAGAGAAAGTAGGGCTAATGATGAATAAATCGGTTTCCGTCGACAGACTTGGTATCCCATCTTACAACTGGTGGAGCGAGGCTTGCCATGGTGTGAGACAGGATGACTATACTGTCTTCCCCCAACCAATAGGGATGGCAGCCGCATTCAACGACAAACTTTTCTACGATGTATTCTCAGCAGTGTCGGATGAAGCGCGAGCCAACTGGAACCGGTCAGACCATAATGTATTCAACGTCCCAATGGGAGTCATCTACTATCCCGGAAATCCGGAACTGACGTTCTGGTGCCCCAACGTCAATATATTCAGGGATCCCCGTTGGGGGCGCGGACAGGAAACTTGCGGAGAAGACCCATATCTAAATGCAGTGCTCGGTGTGCAGACCGTACTTGGAATGCAGGGAAACGATGACCGCTACTTCAAGACCCATGCATGCGCAAAGCACTACGCAGTACATAGCGGACCGGAACCGCTCCGCCATACGTACAACGCCTCCGTCTCGCAACGTGACCTTTGGGAAACCTATCTGCCTGCATTCAAGGCTCTTGTAAAGAAAGGGAATGTAAGGGAAGTGATGTGCGCCTACAACAGATATGAAGGGGTGCCATGCTGCAGCAGCGACCGCTTGCTCATCGACATCCTTCGACGCAAATGGGGTTACGACGCAATAGTACTTACAGACTGCGATGCAATCAACAATTATTACACCAAGGGGCAACATGAGACACATCCTGACCCACTGAGTGCTTCAGTGGATGCAGTACTGAACGGCACAGACCTTGAATGCGGAAAGGTATTCATGGTGCTGACCGAGGCTCTGGACAAGGGACTTATCAATGAATCCACTCTCGACGACCATCTACGCAAGACGCTCAAGGGTAGGTTTGAATTAGGCATGTTCGATCCTGCCGAGATGCTTCCTTGGGCCAACCTTGGACCTGAGACAATAAGCAGCGAAGCATTCGATGAACTTGCCACCCAAGCAGCCAGAGAATCGATGGTACTTCTGAAAAACAATGGTATTTTGCCGCTCTCCAAAAATGTAAAGAATATAGCCGTTGTAGGGCCAAACGCTGACGACACAGAACTATTGAATGGAAACTATGGAGGCAAGCCTACAACAGAACATACCCACTCGCTGCTTGAAGGAATACGCAAAGCCATTCCCGACGCCAACATACTTTATAGAAAGGCATGTGAACTTGACGATGAATACGCTACAATCCCACACTTAGGCGATTTCAACGATGGCAAGGGAGTCAAGGTAGAGTTTTTCAACAATAATTCGCTCAGCGGCATACCTGACAAAACCGACTATTATAACGACATCAACTTCAGTACTTTCGGAGCATGGGGATTTGCCGAAGGAATCAGCAAAGACACTCTTTCAGTAAGAATATCCGGGGTGATAAAGCCTAATTTCACCGGCGATATGAAGTACACACTTTCCACAGACAATGGATACACCATCAAAGTGAACGGAGAAGTGGTGGAAGAAGCCGCACCGGGCGCAGGCCGCGGTGGATTCGGGTTTAACAGAAAACCGGAATACAAGTCATTCCCGGTCAAAGAGGGAGAAGAATATGATGTAGTGATAGAGTATAAGCATGGCAATGGCAATTTCGCACTGCTAAGAGGCGACATCTGCGAGCGAAAGCCAATAGAATTTGGCGACCTCGCGGCAGAAATGAAAGATATGGACGCCATCATAGTCATAGGAGGTATCTCAGCCAGAATGGAAGGAGAAGGTGGCGACAAAGCTGACATAGAACTTCCAAAGATACAACAAAAACTTGTCAAGGCAATGCGATCAACAGGAAAACCGGTTGTAATTGTCAACTGCTCCGGCTCAGCAATCGCATTTGGCAGCGTCGAAGACAGCTACGATGCACTCCTCCAAGCTTGGTATCCTGGACAGGGAGGAGCGAAAGCATTGGCCGAGACACTCTTTGGCGACTACAATCCCGGCGGGAAGTTACCAGTCACATTCTATCGAAGCAACGACGATCTCCCTGACTTCCTCGACTACAACATGGATAACCGCACTTACCGCTACTTCCGAGGAGAACCGATGTATGCATTTGGGGAAGGACTCTCCTACACCGACTTCTCGGTAGGGAAAGGAAAACTTTCGAAAAAATCGATGAAGAGCGATGAGAGTGTCACTATAACTGTGCCGGTAACCAATACGGGAGGCCGCGAAGGAAGCGAGACCATCCAAGTCTATGTCAAGGCTCTTGACTATCCAGAAGCTCCGATAAAGTCACTGAGAGGTTTCCAAAAGCTAAACCTTAAGCCAGGAGAAACGGGGAAGGCGGAAATCATACTAGATGGAGAGGCCTTCGAATACTACGATCCTTCAATCGACGAGCTATCCACAAGGCCCGGAAGATATGAGATACTTTATGGCACATCATCCCGCGATCGCGACTTGAAGAGTCTTGAACTCGTAGTCAAGTCTTAACTTTAACCTTTGTTTTGAAAATGGGTTCTGCATAAGTAGTCGTTTATACCTGAGCAGTTACGAATTCTAAAAAAATACGTAACTACTCAGGTATAAACAAAGAAATGCTCACACAGAGGGCACACAGAGGGAGAGGAAGATAACTGAGTAATGACAGAAATACAATGATGAGCTAAAAGATGGCGGAAGATTAATAAAAAATAAGTCTAAACAACTTCTATCTCAGTTTTTTTAACTAACTTTGCAGGAACCATTAATAGAAGTTTATTGCAGGTCTCATAATGAAGATCCACTGAACGCACCGGAAGAAATGAATATAGAGACAATCAACGCCAGCGAGCTTGACCAATACAATCTTACACAGATTACCCCTAATGGCAAGACAATCACTAAATTTGATATCTGGGAGCGCAAACTTCTCGATTTCTCCTTGCGCAATACCCTGCTCAACATCTCGCTGCGCCGCAGAGCCGTGCAATTCATTTCTTTTGGTGTCGACCGAATTGAAGACCACCTACAGAACGGAGACGAATACCGCATAACGTATTCACCGGATTCTGATCTCCCACAAGAACAAGTCAATCATATCTTGTCGTCAAGTATTTATGAGCAGCACCATGAACAGGTTTCCGACGACATCGAACACAATCTGCTCCATACGTTCTTGCCAGAGGCAGATACGAAAGCTACCCTAAAAAATATCTACCGCGTAGCCAGAAATGCAATTGAAGAGAGCGGAGCAAACTCCCTCTTCCTTGCCATAGGGACACTCCGATGGTATGAGACAGAAAACAGCACAAAACCACGCTACGCTCCCCTGATTCTACTGCCGGTAGAAATGGTCTATAAAAAAGGGAACTATTATATACGGACACGCGACGAGGAAATCACTATCAACATTACGCTAATGGAGTTTTTGCGCCAGAACTATGATATCAACATTAGCGGCCTCAATCCGTTGCCATCGGATGCAAGCGGAGTAGACGTTGACCTCATCTTCTCTATTATACGGGAGGCTCTGAAGGATCAAAAACGCTGGGATATAGAAGAGGAAACTCTCCTCGGTATTTTTTCTTTCAGTAAATTCTTGATGTGGAATGATATCCACAATCACCGGGAAGAATTGTCGCAAAACGAAATAATAAACAGTCTCATAGCCAACCAACTTACTTGGACACCTACCACTTCAACCCCGGATATCAACTACATAGACAGAAGTGTCTCTCCCGCTGAAACTGCTCTTCCGGTTGATGCAGATTCCTCGCAGATGGCGGCTGTCTTGGAAGGGGGGGCAGGAAATTCATTCATTCTATACGGCCCTCCAGGCACAGGGAAATCGCAGACCATCACCAACCTTATTGCAAATGCTCTCTACAATGGCAAGCGTGTGCTGTTTGTGGCAGAAAAGATGGCTGCTCTCAGCGTAGTGCAAAGCCGCTTGGAGAAGATTGGCCTTGATCCTTTCTGTCTGGAACTACATTCCAACAAATCGACAAAGCGCCATGTGCTCCAACAGCTCGATAAGGCACTCAAAGTGGTGCACATAATCGCCCCATCCGACTTTAAAACCAAAGCCGAGAAAATATTAGAAAGACGCAAGGAACTTATCGCTTATATCGACGCACTCCATACGCCCGACCAGGCTGACGGACTGTCGCTCTACGACTGTATACTCCATGCAGAATCTATAACTGCTGATCCACTGCCCGGATTCAGATATGATAAGGAAATAGATTCGCTTCTCGTGCAAGAAGGATTACAAGAAATTGAGGAGATATTGGGAGGACAACTAAAGACTGTCTTAAAACTTGTAGGACTCCCATCGAAACATCCTCTGAAAGGCCTACATGTCGACTTAGGGATGCTCGCAAAGACTGAGAGCATTTCTGCCGAGATGAAAGAGGATTCCAATGCACTCAATGCATACCACAACGAGTGCAGACAACTCAATGAGGCAAAGAAGCTACGAGCTAAACTGCTGCTTGACAACTCGGAATCCATATTCGAAGAAGACCCTGAAAGCCTCAGGCAAGAATGGCGGAAAGCGAAGGCCAAATGGTTTATACCACGATTTTTTGCCAAGCGCACTTTCATCAGCAAACTACGGCAACATAATGCGCTTATTACTCCTGATGAAACAGATCGCCTGATCGAGGACCTGATTTCTTATAAACATATGCACACAAGGATAGCAGAGTTTAACAAGATAATTACAAATCACTTTAATATTGACTTCGACTTGGATGAAGTGCCGGAAGCATCGTATATTGAAAGGCAGGCAAGGCTTCTTGCAAAATGGGCAGAGCATTCTTCAGCTATGCGGGACTGGCTACACTGGTCGGAACTGAGCGATAAACTTAGAACGAACGGGATGGGATGCGTAGTCGATACTCTTGAATCTATCGAAGATACCCCTGCATCGATCAAAGATTCCTTCTTAAAAGCACTATTCATCTATAAGGCCAAAGAGAAAATATCTCGTTCGGAAGTGCTCGCTGCATTCGAAGGGATGCTCTTTGACGAAAAGACTTCTGCCTACAGAAAACTTGCCGAAGAGTTCAAGCAGCTCACACGCAAGGAGCTATACGCACGTCTTGCGGCGAGAGTGCCGAGAATGGCCGATAATGTATCTACCGGAAATGCGAGCGAGATAGGACTTCTCAACCGCAACATAAGCAATGGCGGACGGGGTCTGTCCCTGCGCGATCTTTTCGATCAGCTACCCACACTTCTGTCACGCCTTTGCCCCTGCATGCTTATGAGTCCGATGAGTGTAGCCCAATATATTGATCTCTCATCAGACAAATTTGACCTTGTGATATTCGACGAGGCATCACAGATGCCTACGAGCGAATCTATCGGTGCCATAGCACGCGGCAAAGCCCTCATAGTGGTGGGCGATCCCAAGCAGATGCCTCCTACAAGTTTCTTCTCATCCATCAATGTGGACGCAGAAGAAGCATACATCGACGATATGGAGAGCATCCTGGAAGACTGCCGCACACTGGACATGCCCTCTTTGCAGCTCTCTTGGCACTATAGGAGCCGCCACGAAAGCCTCATAGCATTCTCCAATAATGAATATTATGAAGGCTCGCTTATCACATTCCCATCGGCAGACGACAAAGCCACGAAAGTGCATTTTGTGCCTGTCAAAGGTGGATATTACGACAAAGGAGGACGCCGCTGCAACCAAGTCGAGGCAGAGGCAATCGTGGATGAAATCGCGTGTCGTCTCCGCAGCAAAAGTCTCAATCGCCATAGTATCGGCGTAATCGCATTCAGCGTGATGCAACAGGGAATGATCGAAGACCTTCTTCAAGAAAGACTTGATCAGGATAAGGAATTGCAGGAAGCGGCAGCCCAAATGTATGAACCAATATTCGTCAAGAATCTTGAGAATGTGCAAGGCGACGAACGCGACGTAATACTCTTCTCCATAGGATACGGGCCAGACAAAGAGGGAAAGATATCCATGAACTTCGGACCACTCAATAATGCGGGAGGGGAACGACGTCTTAATGTAGCTGTCAGTCGTGCCCGCCAGGAAATGTATGTCTTCTCGACTCTTAAATCGTCGGACATTGATCTGCGCCGTACTAAATCCCGAGGAGTAGAGGGGCTTAAGCATTTCTTGGAATATGCAGAGACCGAGTCACTTCCTATCTTATCTCAGACAAAGGATAACTCTGATTCATCAGTTATCGCTGAAGCCATTGCATCTAAACTGAGAGAGCTTGGATATTCAGTAGCGACGAATGTAGGTAGGTCACACTTCCGCGTAGATGTGGCCATAGAAAGAAAAGATAGTCCCGGCATCTACGAACTTGGAATCCTGCTCGACGGACAAAACTACCGAGATACTCATACTACGAGAGACCGCGAGATAGTGCAGCCATCAGTGCTTCAAGGACTCAACTGGAAAGTTATGAGGGTATGGAGTGTCGATTGGATACAAAATAAAGACCGTGTCATTGACCGAATAATAGAAAAACTCAATGAGAAAGATCCTTCAGACTGCAAGGACAATGCCACGCAAGCATTCGATATCTCCTTGGAACAGGAAATTGAGAAAAAAACGAATGCAGTGGAATACAGACAGTTTTTTGCTGACGTAGAAAATGCCACTTCTATGTCAGACCTTGAGCTCATGCGCAGTATAATCACGACCGAACAACCAATAGAGTTCATGAACATTTGCCGCAGAGTGACTGCATTGCGCGGACTTGGAAGAATAACTCCGACACTTCAAAAGACTATCGGGGCACTTAAAATACACTTCTATACTGACAAGTGCGGAGCTTTTTGGCTAAGTGAAGAAGATAGCAAGGACTATGAGCATTACCGGCCTAACTCAGGACGCGATATTTCTGAAATCCCTACGATAGAACTTGTCAATGCTATCATTGAGACTTTATCCGAACAAGTTTCACTCAGAGAAGATGATCTTTCCTTGCTTGCCTCGAAGAAAATGGGATTCACCCGACGCGGAACCATTGTTGAGGCTGCCTTTACGAAGGCTATCGAGGCACTGAAAGCCGATGGCAAAATCGAAAGAATAGGAGATAATATTAGAATAAAAGAAAATTAGGTAAAAGATGGAAATAAGAAAAGCTGGAGAAAAGGATATCAAAGGGATAATGAGTCTCCTCAGGCAGGTCAACGACATCCATGCCAAAGGACGCCCCGACATATTCATCAAAGGACTAACCAAATATGATGAAGAAGGACTAAAGGAGATTCTTAAAAACGACCAAACACCTATATTTGCAGCCATAGACGCTGATGGCTCTTTTGCAGGATACTGCTTTTGTGTAGTGGAAGATCATTCAGGATATGTCAACCTTCGGCCTATAAAGACGTTGTATATAGACGATCTTTGTGTTGACGAGAATATGCGGGGCAAGCACGTAGGTCAAAGTCTTTTCGAATATGTCAAGGCATACGCAAAGGAAAATGGCTTCTACAACGTCACGCTTAACGTATGGACATGCAATCCAGGGGCCAAGGCATTCTACGAAGCGATGGGCATGACGGAAATGAAGACAGTAATGGAGTGCATAATTAGTAATTCATAATTCATAATGCATAATTGGGGGTCGCTGAGATTTATTTGATAACTTATTTCTTAATACTCGGAACTTAATACTCAATTTTTAATATTCAATAAGGTATGGCAAAGGAATATAGATGGGGATACATCGATAGGAACGGGGAGATGGTTGTAGAGCCGAAATTCCATGACGCATGGAATTTTCATGAAGGACTCGCTGTAGTAAAAGTGGAATGGGCGCGCGGATATATAGACCACGAAGGGAAATATATAGTAGAGCCCAAATATCAGTATGCCGGTCCTTTTATTGATGGCAAAGCAAAGGTAATGCTCGACGACGTTTGGGAGTACATAGATCATGAAGGGAAAAAAGTTGGGGATGCCGAACCGGAGAAAATGTTTGACGACTCAGTGGCTCCTGAAGAGCCCACTCCTACTCCCAAAGGGAAGAAATTCGGCTATGCTGACAAGGAGGGCAAATTCGTAATCAAGCCCCAATATATTCAAGCTAAACCTTTTAGTGAAGGACTTGCTGCAGTGCTTGTTTTAATAGCTAATGCGTAATTCATAATTTTGTCATAATGCATAAATAGCTGCGCTCAAGATAAAGCAAATCATAATGTATAATTATGAGGCAGCTCTATTCAGCGTTTAAATAAATAGGACAAAAGGCGGATGAAAGCTATCATCCGCCTTTTGAATTGTATAGTAATTAATGATTATATCCGGAATATCATTTTCTTATAATTATGCATTATTTCTTGAGGAGCTTGCTTACAGAGCCGTCGGCGTTGCGAACGATGTTAAGACCTTTTGCCATACGATCGAGCTTGCGACCATCGATTGAATAAATAGCCTCGTTCATCGGTTGAACAGCTGAATCCACTTTTTCTACACCTGATCCATCAATAGAAATCACATAGGTGAGATAATATGCGGGTGCGTCAGACGACAAGTCAAAGTCATCACTGTAGAAAGTATAACCCATAAGATAATTACCATCGGCGGAGATACCGGTCGGAATATTCTGTCCAAGAAGATCAGACTCTCCGAGTATGTCATTGTATGCAGGGAATGCATCCAGATAAGATTCAGCCTGTTCCTGACCGGCTTTCATGATGAAAGCACCGTAATTGCCAGCCGGATCAGCCGGAGATGAGATTGTTCCGATAAACGTTCCGTCGTCGGCTATAGCACGCGGATAAAGGCCCATACCCAATTCATCTATTTCCTGAATCTCCTTGTATATTTTCAGAGTTTTCTCCTCTGTATTGTAAATAACAGGTACCGGACGTGTGGAAGTATTATCATCATTTGCTATAAGGCCAACCGTACCTACATATTTTCCATTATTGCTCATGCAAATCATAGCACCTGAAATTGAATAAAGCTCCTTTACGGGATCATATCGGTCGGCCTCGATGGCTTTCACATAGCGTTCAGGGAAGAAATCAGGAATATACTCTCCGTCTGCATTCTTAGTCCAAAGCATTGGAAAAGCAAAGCTACCAAGATAACCAAGGATGATATTTCCGTCTCCACTAACGCATTTAGCAGCAGACATATTGGAAATATGCTCCCTAAGATTTCCCATCTCTGCATCTGAGGGGTTAGGCAGAGACTTCCAGTCGCCTCCTCCAACAGAATATGCTGCCTGAGTATTGAATGATTGTTCAGTAAAAGACCCAACCAGCACCGTGCCATCATTTGACAATGATTCTCCTTGGACATATCTCACCCCTGTGGGAGCCTTGAGGAAGGATATTTCATCATTATCAAAATTGAAAAGCATACCGCCGTCGTCAATAAATCCGATGGCCACACCATCATTATCAACCCCCCTAAGCTCGCTTCCGGCATCTCCATCGATTTTCCATTTTACTTCTCCCGTAAGGCGATCTGCAACAAAGAATCCAGCAGCCTGCTCTACGGCACCACAAACGTAGCGACCGTTGGCCGATATACTGAAACCCATGAGTTGAGGTTCATTCGGGCTCTGCCCGGGAATACCATCTTCACTACACTTAAAGATGTAAAGGCTATCGGCAAACAGCGAAGTGCTGAAAACGAGAGCCAGAGATAAGGTAATTATTTTTTTCATATATCAATTGTGGCTCTAATCATTGACATGACGAAAGGAAAGAGCCTTAAACCTGACATCATTATTTATTAATGCAAAAGTAATAAAAAATCCTAACTATACCAATTATTTTATGTAAAAACAGGTGATGACTCAAATATAATCGTTTTTTTCTTGCACAATCAAAAGTATTTATTTAATTTTGGGAAGAATATGGAGCAATACTTAGGAATTTGCCCGTAGATCTAACAATATAATTGGAAACAAGATTAATGTAAACAAATGTAACCCTATTTATTATAAAAATAAACTACCAAATGAAGAAAGCGCTACTATCAGCAGCCGCCATCGCCACGTCAGTGTTTGCGGTGATGGCAAACGAATACACTTTCGTATTCGACGGCAACAATGACATGGGTGGCCTCACCCGCCAGTCATCAACAAAGGAGGCTGACCTTACCTTTTCTGATTCTTTCGAACTTAATGAAGAAGGAATCGAACTTTCGATCAAGAAGCTCTCAGGCAAGGGCCCCGGGTTGGCTCTGATCAATGCGGGGGGCAGCAATGCCGGACTTTGCGTCTACTCTACTTTCACGGGCCCCATGACTCCAGTGATTTCCCTTACAGTGCCAAATGGCAAGATTACTTCGGTAAAGCTTTCTATGTCGGGTACGGCACTCAGTACGCTTGAGCTTCCTTTCAATGGCACTGCAGTGGAGCCAGTAAATGAAAGTTCTCTCTATACATGGACTTGGAATGACAATGCCGGAGTGGAAAATGTAGAATGTACGTGGCTCAACTCATACTACGCCCGCTACATTCATTCTATTAAGGTAGATTACATTCCTGATCTTGGCGGAAAACAAGAATGCGGCCTTTCCTTCCCCAAAAAAGACTATGAGGCAATACTCGGAGAAAACTTCACTTCACCGAGACTGACAAATCCCAATGGTCTTGCAGTGAGCTGGTCGAGCTCTAATGAGGCAGTGGCTACTGTAGATGAAAACGGCAGCATTACGCTTTGTGGCGGTGGAAACACTATCATCACAGCAGCAACTGACGGCAATGACGTTTTTGCAGCCGGCAACGCTAAATATGAACTATGCGTAATCCCGTCAGCCTCAAATATTGCCGAGCTTTTAGAATATGCACCAGCATTATATGACCGAGTAAAGGTCAATTTCCCAGCGACCGTCAACTACGGATACCAGAGCATAGCTTTCGTGACTGATGCAGAAGGAAATGCTGCCTGCTTTAACGATCTGCGCAACAGCAACAGCACCTCGACAACTGTCACCACTATCTATAGTGTAGGCCAAGTCATTCCAGCTGGATGGATAGCCACCAACGCTACAATCTATGAGAGTCTGATTTGGGAGGGGAAACCCGGAAATGCCACTAAGAAAGTAGATGTAGAGTATACAAAGGTAAACGCTGTAACTCCTGCAGATGTCAACAGAGTGGTAGTCTTAAAGAATGTAACTTTCACCGGCCATACTGCTGAAGGCACTACCAAGGCTTACGGTACAACTCCGGATGGGACACGCTACGAATTCCAAAATTCATTTGAGATAGCATCAGTTCCAGCCGGGACCTACGATGTCAGCTGCGTGGTAAGATACTCAAAGCAGGGCAATACCGAATATTTCTATCTTGCACCTATAGCCTACAACGAACCATCAGGCGAAGAAGCTGATCCCGTCTTCCCGACATCATTTGATGTAAGTGTAAACTTCGAAGGAGCAGAAGTGACACAGGGTGAAGATTTGGATGTCTATACTGTGACTGTTAAGGGAACCTCTCCCGAAGAAACTTACACTGTGACTGTAGCAGTGCCTGAAGGATGGGATGGTTTCATCGGCATGACTGACAGCGACTACGAATCAGAAACAGATCCGGCAAAGAAAGTGCAGGCTCCTGAATGGGCTCCCATCGACTATTTGCTTGAAAATGGATTTAAGAAAGGCAATATCCTGACTTTCCCAGCAGACGGAGAAGAGCATATGGGAATGCTCTACCTTTATAAGGATGATATGGTAGATACAGCCAACGTAATTCAAATCGCGACTGAGGTTGCCAAAGAAGGTACAGCAGTAGGCAGTATAGAAGCTGAAAACAATGCTGAATACTATAATCTCAATGGCGTACGTATCGAACGTCCTGCCAAGGGCCTCTACATCAAGGTGAACAACGGGAAAGCAGTCAAAGGAATTTAATCATGGATTAACGATCAACGATTAAAGATCAAATATAATGGTGTCCCCTGGAACTTCGGTTTCGGGGGATATTTTTTGATTGGCAGGTAATGCTGATCGCGACGCTTCGCTGCTTTTTTCGCCGATCGTGGCGCATTTTCGTGGATTTCTTTTAAATGCTTTAGAAATACTCCAAAATGCTTTTGTGACCCGGGCTTACACTTGCGAAGATGAAATGAGCTGTGCTTCGTTGGGAGTCCGCATGAATATATATAATAAACATGAATATATACAATAAAAAAGAAGCCCGGGATGACCGGGCTTCTTGCTTTAATAGAGTTTTCGGAATTCTTACTTCACGATTACCTTTGCGGTAGAAGCAGAATCAGCTTTACGGATTACTATTGTCACTACGCTGCCGTCGATGTTGCCAACGTTGAGCGTACGTGCTCCAGTGCTCTTAGCTATCAGTTTACCAGTGAGGTCGTAGATCTCTACTGCCTGCACATCGGACATATCACCATTGATGATGAAGCTACCATCCTGGTAAGACATTCCTACTGTGCCTACTGATACTGTGCTTACTGATGTTGCGTTGCCAGTCTCGATTGCAAATGGGTTAGCAAACGTACCTTCGGGCTTATCACCAAATACGACATTTGTAGCAGAGATCATTTCCTGATCATCGTTGCCAATGAAGCGGAAGCTGATGATGTCACCATTGTTACCATGTATGTTGATCATAACCACACCGTCAACAATAGCACCGATACCACGGCATTCGTTGCCACAGAACGCAGCTACCTGATAGTCTTCAACGTCGCTTACCATGTCAAGAGATGCGATCACAGGCATTACAGAAGCATACTTGTGGTTGTCTACAGTCCAATTACCGTCAAGCGCTACTACGGGAGCTTTGGCGGGAGCCTCAGTGTCATGTGCAGCTACAAGGTTGTAGACGAACTCCTTGTCAGAGTTGCTATAGTACATGTAGCCAGTACCGGGAACCATGTGGGAAACTGTACCCTTCCATGCACCTTCTGCATCAGCCTGAACGAAGCCATCAAGACCAACAAGCATATCACCTTCTTCTGCTTCAAGAGAAGCGAGGACATCTTCGATCATGAGGCTGCCCTCATCAAACGGAGTACCAATCCAGTTCCAACCCTTGTGGAGCTTAATTGTTGCGATCGGGTCGAATGCAATGCCAGAGATCTTTCCACTCCAAGATTCTACAGAGGTATTCATCTTGTAACCCTCCAACGGGAGGAGTTCCTTGAGTGAGCCAATCATTCCAAAGTTTGGATCGCGAACAGCTTCCTTTTCAAGTGAGCGGATTATTTCGACACCACTGGTGGCAAATTCAGTTACATTGACCGGAGTGTCAGCGAAGTGGGAGATCCAGTTCCATTCACCTTCGAGGTTAAAGTCGACGTTAGCCTTCTTGAGTTCGAAGTTGAGGACAACAGGATCTGAAACATAACCCTTATACTCAGCAATCGCGTTGATGGTCAATTCATCACCATCCATAGCGAACGGCTCTGTAAAGAGCTTGCGAGATCCGGCTTCATCCTTCGGATCAGTACCATCTACAGTATAGTAAACGGAAGCCTTGACAGTAGGAGATGCAATCTCAATCTTGCTTGTACGATAAAGCTTGGTGCCTGCTACTCCTGTGGAAACAGGTTCGCGAACCCAAATCGGGTGTTCACCGATAGCCATCTCAACTTTATCAGTGCCTTCGTTGGCTACGAGATAAGCAGAGAATGGAGCGACTTCTACATTTTCGGAATCTACAGGACGTACAAACTTGCTTGCATCCTCATCGAGTGCATAGCAAACCACCGGACGAGTCTGGCCATCGTAGGAGCCATAGAGGGAGAATTCCTTGCCTGCAGCTACGAGTTCTTCAGGCACCGGAGTGAACGGAACATCGTAAACTATATTCTCACCTTCCTGTACGCGTGCGGAAGCTGTGAATGTAACCGGAACGGATGCGAACGGAGCACATACGTTTGCAAGATACGGAACGTTGGGATGCAATGTGGTCTGCTCTGTCAGTGTCTCTGCGTCTGCGCCATCGAACGAGACGATGTGGATGCCGCTGCCGACACGTTCTGCAAACTCAGCGTCGAGCTTCATTTCTGTTGGCTGGAACGGGAGGATGAGTGTCTTCCATCCACCATCTACGTCGCAAGAATCGCTGGCAGTGATCTCAGAAGTGAAGGAGATCTTGTGGTCGCCGAGCATGAAGCTTGCCGGAGCATTGAACGAGTGGTTGCCATCGAGAACGATATCAGAAGCTGCTACGCGCTGGCCACCCTTGTTAAGGATGACGTTGAGCGACTCTGAATCAGGAATCTCTGCTGCACCTACGTAGATGAGACAGTTCGGGTTGAGACCCTTGAATGACTCTGCTGAAACACCGTCGACAGATCCGGCCTTACGCATACCGGGCTTGCCGCTCGGTGCGGAAGAACCTCCAAGTGATGGAAGGAGGATGCTGGTAAGATTGCCGCAACCTTCGAATGCACCTTCACCGATGGATGTAACGCCCGGGAGGGTAAGAGACTCGATGTTTTCACAATCCTTGAATGCACCTGCACCAATTTCGGTAACTGTCTCAGGAACGATAACGTCTTTGAGCTGCATACCTTCGAATGCACCGGCAGGGATAGTCTCATTGTCGATACCAGTAAGGTCAAGAGACTCGATACCCTCAAACTTGTCGCGGATCATTTCAAACTGTTCTTCATTCACCTCACCTGTTACGGTAAGTTCTGTGAATGCAAGCACATCTTCCTTGTCTAATGATTCGAGAACCTCGGCAGGAATTGGATCTCCTTCTTCATAGCTTTCTACGCCTGAGATGCGAATCCATGTATCGCCTTCAAGAGCCGGTATAGTATATATACCATTATTGGACTTGAGTTCCATTTCCCTTTCTTCATACACAGGTTCAGGACCAGTCTTGGTCATAACCTTTGTCATAAGATTGACAGCCACTGTAGTCTTTTCGGGAATGTTGGAAAGCTGGAACTTAATCTCGCTGCCCTCACGATAGAGCACGGGCTTGACTTCATTGTTGTGAACATAACTTCCATAGGAGTTCTTCACCTGATTTTGGAAATCTTCCATCTTCACATTGAACCATTGGCAGTCTTCAGGCACCTCTATAACCTCGGCCTTAATGTCCTTGGCACCTTCCTTATTCTCAAAATTGATGGAATAGAAGAACTTAATATCAATCTCATGGTTCTGTGGCATCCACGGACCAGATGTAGCAGAATGGAGATATCTTATACCAAACAAACCTGCAGTCTGGCTCCAGTGCTGATAAGGGAATACTCGTGTAGAACCGACTTCAAACTCATATTTTTTCAGGTTGGCAAAGACATCCTCACCATTATCGTAGATCTTGAAGGCCACGCCGGGACGGAGATGTGTCCTTAAATCAACTTTTAATCTTGATTGCTGGCAGTTAGGAAGCTCAAGCACTAAATCAAAATCTGCGGCTCCGATAGGAACATTATTGAGATCGCCCTTGTAATCACGAGCATAAATACGAGACTTGTCAACCTTTACCCAATAGTAATCCTTAGCCTCTGCAGGAGCCTTATAAAGCGGAATCATAGCCCACCATGTAGAAGGAACGCTATAGCTTTCTTCCGAACCCTTAGGAACTACAAGAGTCATTTTAGAAAGGCCACTTGAGGGGAAGGGAGAAGTTCTGCCGCAAGCAGGAGCTACCTTAGGACGAGCGTCGATCTTAGTCAGATTTACGCAAGCAGAGAAAGCGCCGTCGCCAACGTAGCTTACATTAGCCGGGATGATAATCTCTGAAATCTGAGTGCAACGAGCGAAAGCATTCTTGTCGATACGCTCAAGATTGTTGGGAAGTATGATAGTCTTCAGCGAAGAGACAGCGGCTGCGTTCGAAGGAGCGAAGGCATTCTCGGGAATCTGGTTGCCGGTCATAGCTGCTCCCTTGATTGTTACGTCAGACATATCAAGGTCAATGATGGTGCTTGCATTGGCACGGATAGCGTTGAAGTCGCTCACGAGCATGTTGCCAATAAGCTTAACGCGGGTCGGGCAGTCAGCAAGCTTTTCAGCAAGCAGACCTTCCTGGATATTATAAACCATATAGTCACCTGCGGCTGCATCATTCACTGAAATAGTCACGTCGAGGTCTTCAAGTACAGCGGGAACAGTCACGTTGGCGTTAGCAACGTTTGTCACCATGTTCTCGCCATTGATTGCTACAGTCACACGCTGAGCCGGATTGATAGCAGAAGCCTTCACTGTGAAAGGCATACCGCGAACGACCTCAGATGTGCTGCCTTCGATTCTAGCGCCAGTGACGCTTGTCGGCATAGTGACATTGTGGTAAACCACGGGGTTACCGATGGCCTCAAGACGGTCGGTGATACCCTCATTCTCACCTTCTACAAGCTGCCAATCTTTCTTATTATAAGAAGTGGCAAGACGGATCTGGTTGCCCTCTGTGATCTTGGATTCCTTCACGCTACAGTAGAAATTGTAGGGAGAGGTTTCACCTGTACGGCTGTAGTAGTTGCTAATGATCGAAGAGATGAACTCCTTGATGGCACCATTCTTATCGGTAAGCACCATGCCATAGAACTTGGCTGCATCATCACCCTTAGGAATCTTGATTGCATTGGCACGAACTAAGAACGACTGGTTGAGAGGCACGTTGACAACTGCTGAAACAAGACCTATACCACCAGCATCGCCAGTGAGTTTCCAAGTCTGGTCGACAGTAGTAGGCTGAGGCTGCTTGAATTCAACATGGATCAGAGTATTGCTGTTGATAGTGGCGGTGTATGTGCCGGAAGCATCAGCGTTGAGGCGGGTTGAGTTGGCATAGACCTGCATGATTGCATCTTGGAAGGAGTTGTCGGTCTCTACCTGGAACTGGAAGGTTTCGCCCTTTTTGAACTCAGTTCCTTCAGTCAGATAAGTGAACTTAAGACCCTTCTGCTCTGCAACTGTCAGGGAGAAATGATCGGCAGCCACAGGATTCTCTTCCACGATCTCCTTGAAGTCTTGCCAGTATTCCTTGGCTTTATATGCAGCTGTTGCACCTACCGGGACAACGAGCTTGGTCTGAGGTGTGCCGTTGAATACACACCAGTTTACCCATGCAGGTGAAGAACGGCGTACGATCACCTCGCGGAGCTGGTTGCAACCAACGAATACATTGTATTCCCATGTGCCTACACCTGAAGGAATCTCGATAGAGGTAAGACCAGTCTGAGCAAGACAGCCATTCTTAAATGTCGAGAGGTTGCCCGGAAGGATGATCTGCTTAAGTGAGCGATAGCCCATGAAAGCCTTAGTCGGGATTGCGTTGGCAGGATTTGAGCCCAGGGCCACAATGCTTGCCTGAGATATGTCAAGACGTTCGAGTTTCATGCGGTCGCGCATAAAATTGAAGTCGTTGGCATTGATAGTGCCGAAAATAGTCAGATCCTTGATGGTGGCAGCTTCCTGCTCGGTAATGGTATTCTGAAGTGAGCCAGCGCTTACCCATACTGCTTTCTTAGAAAGCACATCGGAAGCATTCTGCACAAGGAGGTCGATCTTCTGGTCTTCAAGCACGTTGGAAAGGCGATAGCCATTGTTTGCATCCGGAGTAAGGATGAAGCCGTTGGCCTTAACTGTGACAACCTTGTCTACTGACTTAGGAACTACAGTAAATGTATAGTCACGACCCTTGATCACCTTATTGTCAGCAGCTGACACCTCTGCATCTGCTGTAGAAGCAGGAAGGGTAACTGAGAAATAAGGAATCTGATTTCCTTTTGCAAGCACATCACCAGAAGCGAGACGATCGCCCGCTACAGGCTGCCATTCTGTGCTGAAAGCCGGCTGAGCCACGAGACGCACTACATCACCGTCGGCAACAGCAGTGCCTGCAGGAACACTGCAGAGGAAGTCAAGATAGCTCATGATCTGAAGGGCGATAAGGTTGAAGTTTCTGCCGTCGTTGAGGAGGCACTTCATCTTGCCGTCAGCTCCGAAGAGTGCTACAGCAAGCTTACCGCTGAAATCAGTGTTAGAAATATTCTTGAGGGCACCTGCACGCACCTGGAAAGAAGAGGCGGAAGTAATGTCGGTGACATCAAGAGTAAGACCTACCTGGCCACCGTCGCTCGTGATGTGGATATCCGACCACGCTGTGTTGTCGGCAGCCGGCTTGATATTATAGACGATGGTCATAAGGTCGTTGTACTTGTGAGCCTTGCTGACTACAGGATTCAGCGCGTCAGTAGCATAGAAACCGTTGGCAGAGCCACCCCATCCCCAGTTGATGTGGAAATAAGGAGTGGAACCGCGCATCTCGTAGCCATCACATACGAAGGCATGGCCTGCGGTCACGTCCTGACCGCAATAGAGCACGGGGCGATTCGAGTCAATTTCATCTACGATGACTTGATCCCAAGCATCGCGGCTCATCTCCTGACGCTTCTTGTAGGAGACGCCGGCATCATAGCCAAAGAGCGAGGTCAGTGCATAGGGTACCTTCACTTCATATGCGCTTGAGCTGGACATGCCAAAGTCGGTGCCGATACCGATAGCTGCATCAGCAACAAGGGTAGCCACAGCAGTTGACTCTTCCAAAGAATAACCGCTGCGGTAGTTGTCCATGCGCATTGTGCTCCACTCATAAGCGGAAGCCTCCCCTTCATTGACGAGGGAAACGGGACGCGAAGCAGGATAATTGTGATATTTCAAAATCTCAGCAAGAGCAACGCCAACGCAACCGGTCAAACGGCGGTTAGGGATACTGTTGTTGAAAGGAGCCTCTTGACTCCATGAGGGAGTCTCCAGCACTTTGGTGTCAGACTTGGCAGAAGCATGCGCAAGCACACGGCGTCGCATGTCGGCCGAAACCTTTACCGGCTCAAGAAGCACCCTCTCTGCTGAAGCAGGGACAGAGCCCGTGCTCCATGTTGAGTTGTCGGAATAGCCGATGACCGGAAGGGAGCTGTCGTCTGCCGATACGATTACGAATCCTTTGCCATCCTTGGCATTGAAGACGTAGCAAATCGGATTTGAGGCTCCGTCGGTAGCGGTATGGGCAAGGACAAAAGCATCCTTGTCCGCAAGCCGAAGGACATCGCCGGACTGAAAGAATTCAGCGGCAACATCTTTTGCCTCATCCACGCTGAGTGTGGACGCACCCGCAAGAGCAGGCGAGATAGCACACGAGGCGAGCATGAGCATCTGCTGAATTGATTTTCGCATAGGTCTTTAATGTATTTATGGATTGTTTTTTAGTTGTGAGGTTGTGGGGTTGTTGAGTTGTGTGGTTGTGAAGTTGTGTAGTTGTTGAGTTGGGGGGGGGTGGGTGGTTGGGTTAGGATAGGTTGAGAATACAACATCTATCTTTAAACGGACGACTCAACAATTTACTATGTGAATATCAGTGAAAAAACATTAATAATATATAAGGCACCCTTCAAAGGCGATACCCATATCAGGGTGCCTTATACATAATATATTTATCTGATCACTGTCTTCTTGCCATTGACAATGTAGATGCCGGGAGTGAGATGTTCCTTAATGTCGGAAGCTTTCACCTTATTATAAAGGAGAACACCATCAATTGAGTAGATTGTGATGTACTCCCCAGCATTTACAGCAGCCACTGATACGGTACCACTTTCCGTCACAGTACCAGTCACCTCTACGTCATGGGCAGGCATAGTCGCAGGATATTCACTCCAGCCGCTGAACGTAAATCCTTCCTTCTCGGGAACTTCAGGCGCTACGATTTCTGATCCGTAGGGGAGCTGAGCTGAGAAGACAACGTCATCATTGATCTTGAAGATGATGGTATAGGAGTTGACGTCATATGCACCAGTAAACTCAAGGTCGGATGCCGGCATGGTAGCCGGAATGATTCCCCATCCAACGAATGTGTATCCCTCCTTGGCAGGAGCGTCGGGAACAACAATTTCTGAGCCATACTCTACGAGAGCAGTACGGATCACTTCGTCGCCGATCTTGAATGTGATAGTGTAAGAGTTGACGCTATAGGATGCGCTGAACTCAAGGTCGGCAGCGGGCATAGAAGCAGGAATCTCACCCCATCCAGCAAATGAGTGGCCTTCCTTCTCGGGAGCGGCGGGAGTTGTGATCTCTGAGCCGTAAGCCACCTGAAGCGATTCTATCACTTCATCACCGTTCTTGAAGACTACATTATAGTAGTTGACTTCGTAGACACCAGTGATCTCAAGGTCAGAAGCCGGCATAGTGGCGGGCACCATACCCCAGCCTGTAAAGGTGTATCCCTCTTTAGCAGGAGCCTCTGGAGCCTCAATTGCAGCTGAATATTCGATAAGTTCGGAAGAGATGATTTCGTCGCCGATGCGGAATGTCAGCTTATAAGAGTTAGCCTTATAAGAAGCCTCGATCACCTTGTCTTCTGCCGGCATAGTCTCGGGAAGACCGATCCATGCCTCGAATGTATAACCGTCCTTTGCAGGAGCCTCGGGAGCAACAATCTTGTCGCCGTAAAGTTTCTGAGCAGTGTAGACGATATCCTCGCCAGCCTTGAAGGTCAAGCTATAGTAGTTCTTGTCGTATGTGCCTGTGAGTTCAAGGTCGGAAGCAGGCATTGTAGCCGGAACCACGCCGAAGCCACTGAATGTATGACCTTCCTTGTCAGCGACAGCAGGAACTTCTATAGGATCGCCGAAGTTGACCATCGCTGTAGATATCACCTCACCGTCAACAGAGAACTGGAGCTTATACTGATTGAGAATGTACTCGCCTACAAACTCAAGATTCTCAGCCGGCACAGTAGCCGGAACGTCACCCCAGCCTGAGAATGTGTAGCCAGTCTTCTCAGGAACCTCTGGAACTACAATTTCAGAACCTAAAGGCTGCTGGCCGGTAAAGATGATCTCCTCACCGATCTTGAAAGTAAGCGTATAATTACGCAATGAGTATGTACCGGAAATCACAAGGTCGCCAGCAGGCATTGTAGCAGGAACATCGCCCCAACCTCTGAAGGGTTCGCCGTCTTTGTCGGGCACCTCAGCAGGAGCAACTATCTCAGTGCCATATGCAAGCTGAGTGACGAAGAAGATCTCGCCATCTATGTCGAAAGTCAGAGTGTAGACGTTTACATCGTAAGATCCGGTGAACTCAAGGTCGGATGCCGGCATAGTAGCAGGCACCATGCCCCAGCCTGTGAATGTATGTCCTTCAAGAGCCGGAGCTTCGGGAGCCACGATTTCTGTACCATAAGCAAGCGGACCCTCGAAGATCACCTCGTCACCGATCTTGAAGACTACATTATAGCTGTTGACAGAGTAAGTACCGTTAATCACGAGATCGTTTGCAGGCATTGTTGCAACAGCATCGCTCCATCCGAGGAAGGAGTGGCCTTCCATAGCGGGAGCCTCAAAAGCGGGAATCTCACTGCCATATGCAATCTGAGTAGTGAAGAAGTCCACACCATCGATTCGGTAAGTAAGATTATAGACATTCACCTCATATGCACCAAGCACTTCAAGGTCGCTTGCAGGCATAGTAGCCGGCACCATGCCCCAGCCTGTGAATGAGTGACCCTCCTTAGCAGGAGCTTCCGGAGCTGTTATCTCCATTCCATAGGGTATTTCACCCTTATAAATTACTTCATCACCGATGCGGAATGAAAGCACATAATTGTTAACCGTGAAGGAGCCTGCTATCACAAGGTCGTTGGCCGGCATAGTTGCCGGGATGTTGCTCCATCCTGCAAAAGTATGACCCTCCTTTACAGGAGTTGCGGGAGCTATAACCTCTGCACCATAGGGAAGCTGGGTGATGAAGAAATCTTCATCGCCAATGCGATATGTCAGAGTATAGTTGATCGGAGTGTATTCACCTGTGATCACGAGGTCGGAAGCCGGCATATGAGTAGGAATTATACCCCAACCCAGGAAAGAGTAGCCATCTTTGGCAGCGACCTCCGGAGCAATGATTTCTGCACCATAAGTTAGAGTACCTGAATAGATCACTTCATCTCCAATCACAAATGATACTGAGTAAGAGTTGACAGAATAACTTCCATCAATCTCAAGATTATGCTCAGGCATAGTAGCCGGAATCTCACCCCAACCATTAAATGTGTATCCTTCCTTGGCAGGAGCCTCCGGAGCAGTCAATGGTGCACCTGCTAAGAAATCATCTGTGTAGATTACAATTCCATCGATACGGAAAGTGACACGATAGAAGTCATCTGCAAAAATACCTCCGAAAGTCAGGTCGTAAGCCGGCATGGTAGCCGGGATATCCCCCCATCCGCTGAATACACTGCCTTCCTCAACCGGTTCAGCAGGAGCCACTATAGGAGCGCCGTATTCATATTCCTGAACGAGATATTCATTACCATCTACCATATAAATCACTTTATATGTGTTGATCTCATAATCACCATCGATCAGAAGGTCTTTTGCAGGCATGGTGGCCGGTACATTCTGCCATCCAGTGAATGAATAGCCTTCACGTGCAGGTGCCTCCGGAGCTACGATCTCAGAGCCGTAAGCTATCATGTCTGAGCTTACAATCAGGCCGCCGATGCGGAAAGTAAGAGTGTACACATTAGAGATCATCTGCCCATTGAATTCCAAATCTCTTGCAGGCATCAGGGCCGGAATCACGCCCCAGCCGCTGAAGGTCTTGCCATCTTCTACGACTGGATCGAAATGAGGCACAGCCGTATTATAGTCTACTTCAGCATGGTAGGCCACTTCGCCATCAATCTTATAAGTAAGATTATATTTGTTGACTATATACTCACCGGAGAATGCGAGATCCTCTGCAGGCATAGTAGCAGGCACTTCGCCCCAGCCACTGAATGTGTGTCCTAATTTCTCACTCACTTCAGGAGCAACTATTGTAGCTCCGTAGATAAGACTGTCTGACTGAATTTCTACCCCATCGAGCTTGAAACTCAACTTATAATAATTGAGAGTATAAGAGCTGTGCATCTCCACATCGTGGGCAGGCATTGTCTCAGGAAGCTCACCCCAGCCATTGAAAGTGTAGCCAATCTTGACAGGAGCTTCGGGCACTGTGATAGTTGATCCATAAGCTACGCTGTCAGACATCAGCTCTTCTCCTTCAACCTTGAAGATCAGTTTGTAGTAATTGACGTTATAGTCACCGGTGATAGTAAGATCTTTTGCGGGCATAGTCGCCGGGAGCTCACTCCAACCGGTGAACGTGTAACCTTCAATTGCCGGAGCCTCAGGAGCTATGATATTTGAACCATAGACTACATCTTCTGAGAGGATTGTCTCTTCATCGAGGATAAATGTAAGATGATACGAATTAATCGTATAGGATCCATGCATTTCAACGTCGTGGGCCGGCATGGTAGCAGGCAGCTCACCCCAACCGCTGAATGTGTAGCCTTCTTTCTCAATTCCTTCGGGTGCCACTACAGGAGCGTCATACTCAACTTCTGATTCCTGCACCACATTACCATCTATCTTGAAAATAAGCTTGTAGGTATTGATAGTGTAAGATCCAATCACTTCAATATCACCTGCAGGCATGGTCTCCGGAAGATCTTTCCAGCCGCTGAATGTATATCCTATCTTGGCAGGAGCTTCGGGAGCTTCCACAGCAGCGTCGCAGGGAACTTCAAGTTCGGACACCACTTCATCACCAATCTTAAACACAGCCTTGTAGATGTTCGGGGCGAAAGTGGCAGTATATTCGAGATTTCCATCCACTGTCGCAGTGAAAGCATCCACGTCTATACCGTTGCTCCATCCTTCGAAATGATAGCCTTCATCAGGAACAGCATATAGGTCGATTGAAGATCCAGCTGCGTAGAGTCCGTTGGTGAACTCAACAGAGCCTTTACCCTCAACATTGACCGACACGCTGAAGAAGCGCTCCATGATGTAAGGATCGGAAGGAAGACCTACCCTATCGTCTGATTTAAAGGAAAAATCGGAACCGTCGCGAGCCTTAAGAATGACAGTGTCGCCTGTCTCACGGTTACGAAGCAAAAAGTCGATTGTTTCCCCCTCGGCCTGATTGCTTCTGATTCGCATGAAGAGGCAACTCTTCTGGTCGGGCAGATCAAGTTTTTCTGCCAGACCACGGCATTCATCGTCGACGAACGCACCGATCTCGTACTTGTCAAGATTCTCGAAATCCTCATCGACCAACTTGAAGTACAAACTCATGTCGTACCGGAAGGCCGCAGGATTCACTTCCCAGGACCCATCTCGAAGTCCTGCGAAAGCAGATGCACACACGGCGAGGAGCAGCGCCCCGAGCAGCATGAACATCTTACCGCTTAATCTTCTTTTAAACATTGATTAATACAAGGTTAAGTAAAAATATAATTATAAAAAACACTCACTCGAAATTAGTATAAGCTACCGAAATAAAAATTTCGGCATGATGAAAAGTAGATAAATAATTACAAAGTTAACATATTTTTTGAAAAATTCAAAGTTTTAATTGGAAGTTTTAAGTGAGAGTGTGAAGATACGATATTAAAAGAGGGTGCACCCCGCCGGAGTGCACCCTCTTTTAATATTAGTCAGTTATATTTACTTCACAACAACCTTAACAGTTGAAGTAGAGTCAACTTTACGGATTACAATTGTCACTACGCTGCCGTCGATGTTGCCAACCTTGAACGTACGTGCACCTGTAGTCTTAGCGATCAACTTACCGGTGAGGTCGTAGATCTCTACACCCATCACGTCGGTCATGTCACCGTTGAAGATGAAGTTGCCATTTTCATATGCAACCCCAAACTCATCTACATTCACTGTGCTCACAGCAGTAGCATCGCTAATAGCAATCATGAACGGATTGGCAAATGTACCTTCAGGTTTCTCTTTGAAGACAATGCCGGTAGTAGAGATCATCTCCTCCTCATCATTGCCGATAAAGCGGAAGCTGATTGCGTCGCCTTCGTTTCCGTGGATGTTGATCATGACCACACCATCAACGATAGCACCAATACCACGACATTCGTTGCCACAGAATGCTGCTACTTGATAGTCGTCAACGTCGCCTGCCATATCAAGAGACGCGATCATTGGCATTACAGAAGCAAACTTGTGGTTGTCGACTGTCCAGAGGCCATCATTAGCTACTACAGGAGCCTTAGCGGGAGCCACAACATCGCTTGCAGCAACGATATTATAGACAAATTCTTTATCAGAGTTGCTGAAGAACATATAGCCTGTTCCCGGAACCATGTGTGAAACACTGCCCTTCCATGCGCCATCAGCATCAACCTGAACAAAGCCATCGAGACCTACAAGCATATCTCCTTCCTCAACTTCAAGGGAAGCAAAAAGATCTTCAATTTTGAGGCTACCTTCGTCGACAGGAGTGCCAATCCAGTTCCAACCTTTGTGGAGTTTGATAGTGGCAATCGGGTCGAATGCAATGCCAGAAATGTTACCTGTCCAAGCGTCACCGTCGATATAAACCTTGTATCCCTGTGCAGGAGCAAGTTCTTGGAGAGCACCAACGAGACCATGCTTCGGGTCGCGTACTACTTCTTCAGTCATCGAAAGGATACCGTCGATACCCTCTGTAGCAAAGTCTTCTACTGCTATTTCAGACTCTGCGAAGTGGGAGATCCAGTTCCAATCACCCTGGAGGTTGAAGTCTACGTTAGCTTTCTTGAGTTCGAAGTTAAACTCAACAGGCTCTGATACATAACCCTTGCGTTCTGCAATAGCCTTGATATCCCCATTACCACCTTCCAATGCGAAAGGTCCAGTGTAGAGTTTGCGAGTAGCTTCATCCGTCGGCTCAGTTCCATCTAAAGTATAGTATATAGATGCATTCTTTGTAGGAGTAGCGAGCTCAATCTTGTCGGAGCGATAGAGCTTGGTACCACCTATATTTGTGGAAGCAGGTTCGCGTACCCAAAGCGGGTGGTCACCGATTGCCATCTCTGTCTTAGCTGTGCCATCGTTGGCTACGAGATAAGCAGAGAAAGGAGCTATTTCTACATTTTCGGAATCTTCCGGACGGACAAACTTGCTGGCATCTTCATTGAGTGCGTAGCAAACTACCGGACGAGTCTGGCCATCATAAGAGCCATAGAGGGAGAATTCCTTGCCTGCAGCTACGAGTTCTTCAGGCACCGGAGTGAACGGAACATCGTAAACGATATCCTCACCTTCCTGTACGCGTGCGGACGCTGTGAAGGTGACAGGAACAGAGGCGAACGGTGCGCATACGTTTGCAAGATACGGACGGTTAGGCTTAAGAGAAGTCTGATTGGTCATCACCTCTGCATCCTCACTGTCGAACGAGATTAAGTTGATACCCTTGCCTTCGCGATCGGCAATATTGTCAAGATCTATCCCAAGCTTCATTTCTGTAGGCTGGAACGGGAGGATGATGGTCTTCCAGCCGCCGTCTACGTCGCATGAATCGCTGGCAATAATCTCAGTTGTGAAGGAGATCTTGTGCTCGCCAAGCATGAAGCTTGCGGGTGCATTGAACGAGTGCTTGCCGTCGAGAACGATGTCTGAAGCTGCTACACGCTGGCCTCCCTGGTTGAGGATGACGTTGAGAGACTCTGCATCAGGAATCTCTGCCGCGCCTACGTAGATGAGACAGTTCGGGTTGAGGCCCTTGAACGACTCAGCGGAAACACCGTCGACGGCACCGGCCTTACGCATGCCAGGCTTGCCGCTCGGTGTAGTAGAACCGAGTGAAGGAAGGAGGATGCTGGTAAGGTTGCCGCAGCCTTCGAATGCACCTTCACCGATTGTAGTCACATTGGGAAGTGTAAGCGACTCAATGCCTGAGCAATCTTTGAAACAGCCAGCGCCAATCTCTGTTACTTTATCAGAAACGATTACGTCCTTGAGTTGAGTCATACCTTCGAATGCATTTTCCGGAAGAGACTCGTTCTGAATAGAAGTAAGGTCTAATGTCTCAAGAGCTTCGAATTTTTCACGGATAGTTTCGAAAGCCTTCTCTTCAACTGTTCCTTCAAGAGTAAGTTCGGTAAAGTCCTCTACTTCTTCTTTTGAAACAGCGGAAAGAATATCTGCAGAAATAGGCTCGCCTTCCACAACGCTAACTGAACCTGAAACCTTCACCCATGTATCGCCTGGGAGGGCAGGAATAGTATAGCAATTGTCTACGTCCGGATAAGCCTCGAACTCAACTGTTTCGTATGTTGGATTCTCACCTGGCTTAGTCATGATCTGGTTGACGATCTTAACTGTAAGATTTACGTTAGGATTATCATTCGTCAGTTTGACCTTATAGTCCTTCCCTTCCTTATAAACAAGCTTAGTTCCAGACGCTCCAAATTCATATTTTGAGAGAGTTGCATTATAGCTTTCGCCACCTTCTCCAACGATAATTTCAGACTTGACATCTTCTGCACCCTCAAGTTTTTCAACAGTGATGGGATAATAGAACACGACATCGATTGTATGGTTTTTAGGATAAGCAGTGTAGGCAGGGCTAATGGTCGGATCGAACTTCACATTATACTGACCGCCGGAAAGATAAATCTGTCCACCGTAGTTCATGCCGGACACTTCAAAGCCGGAAGTTATTTCATGATCATTATCAAAAATTCGGTAGATAACACCCTTTCTATAGACTGCTGCGCTCTTAGACAGAGTAGGACAGTTAGGAAGACCTAATGCAACCTGCACTAAGGAATTTGCAACTTCTATTTTGCTACCATCACCATAATTGTTAGTATTATAGATGAAAGCACGAGTCGGATCATATTTGATCCAATAGTAATATTTCTGTGTATTTGTGCTTAAGCCACCCCAGAAACCGGTTGTGTAGTTATTACCATAACCACGAGGCACTTCAAGAGTTATTCCAGACGTATTGGATGGGAACGGAGACATTGTGCCGGTAGCCGGAGGAGTACCACCCAACATAGTGATCTTCTTCAGGTTGTTGCATGCAGAGAATGCACCTGTGCCCACATAAGTCACACTTGCAGGGATGGTCACTTCCTGAAGAGCACCGCAACGTGCAAAAGCGTTATCGCTGATACGTTCAAGGTTGCTCGGAAGGATAATGCTTCTCAGCACGGAAGTAACACCTGCCTGAGTAGGAGCAAATGCACTTGTGGGTATAGAGTTTCCATTCATGCCACCACCCTTGATAGTCATATCGGCAATGTCAAGATCAATAATCTGGTTTGCATGAGCACGGAAGGCAGCTAATTCATCTACCAGAATAGCACCCATCACCTTAAGACGAGCCGGACATTCTGCAATCTTGGTAGCAAGCTCACCTTCCTTAACATTAACTACAACATAATCGGAGGCACCTGCATCCTGAACAATTACAGTGATCTCAAGATCTTCTGTTACGGAAGGAATCGAGAGGTTGCCGACAGCTGCAGAAACAACTTTATTGACACCATTGACTGCAATGGTAACACGTTGAACGGGGGAATTCGGGGTCACCTTAAGATTTAGCGGCATACCACGAACGATTTCAGACACAGCACCTTGGATAGTAGCACCCGTGATAGACAGAGGCATGCTTACAGTGTGATAAGCAACTTGATTGCCTATTGCTTTGATACGATCAGTAACACCGTCGGCATCTGCATTAACTACGGTCCAGCTCTTCTTGTTGTATGAAGTCACTAAGCGAAGTTCATTGCCCTCTTTAATAGTGGCATCTTTCACCTGACAGGAGAAATCAAATGTCAGATTGCCAGAGTTGGTAGAGTAATTTGTGAGAATGGGGGATATAAATTCCTTGATGGCACCATTCTTGTCGGTAAGTGCAATAGCATAGAATTTTGAAGCCTCTGCACCGTTTGGAACTTTGATAGCATTAGCTCTAACAGTGAACGGCTGACCAAATGGAACATTCACAACCTCCGTTACGAGACCGACACCACCTTCAGCACCTGTGAGTTTCCATGCATTGTCTACAGTAGTAGGCTCGGGATATGCAAACTCAAAGTGGATGAGAGTATTTGCATTTACAGTAGCCGTGTAGTTGCCGGAAGCGTCAGGAAGAATACGAGTAGTATTTGCATATACCTGCATTGTGGCATCGCCAAATGAATCATCAGTTTCAGCACTGAAGTTATATTTAGCACCTTTCTCAAAATCTGTACCATCAGTGAGAGCATTAAACTTCACGCCTTTCTGCTCTGCAACTTTCACTGAGAAATGAGTTGCAGGCACAGGATTCTCTTCCACGATCTCCTTGAACTCTTCCCAATATTCCTTAGTTCCATATGCACCTGATGCACCTACCGGGACAACGAGTTTAGTCTTAGGAGTACCATTAAATACACACCAGTTGATCCATGCAGGAGTTGAGCGGCGCACTATCACTTCCTTAAGCTGATTACAGCCTACAAAGACATTATATTCCCAAGTGGCCACACTTGCAGGAACCTCGATAGAAGTAAGGCCAGTCTGGGCAAGACAGCCGTTCTTGAATGTAGTAAGATTGTTAGGAAGAATAATCTGCTTGAGAGAGCGTAGGTTCATAAAGGCCTTTGTCGGGATTGCATTAGCCGGATTTGAACCATTCGCAACAATGCTCACCTGGGAGATATCGAGACGTTCGAGTTTCATGCGGTCGCGCATGTAATTGAAGTCGTTGACATTGATTGTGCCAAACAGAGTAAGATCCTTGACGGTAGCAGCCTCTTGCTCAGTAATAAGATTCTGGAGTTCACCTGCATTTACCCAAACAGTCTTCTTCTCGAGAACATCGGAAGCATTCTGCACAAGAATATCTACCTTCTGGTTTTCGAGCACATTGGAAAGACGATAGCCATTGTTAGCGTCAGCTGTAAGGATAAAACCATTAGCCTTAACTGTGATTACCTTGTCAGCAGACTTGGGAACAACAGTGAAAGTATAGTCACGTCCCTTGATCACCTTATTATCAGCAGCCGATACTTCTGCATCCTCTGAAGAGCTTGGAAGAGATATTGAGAAGTAAGGAATTTCATTGTTCTTGGCTTTTGCCTCGCCGGGAGCGAGACCATCGCCAGAAACGGGTAGCCATTCTGTGCTGAACGCAGACTGAGCGACGAGACGCACTACATCACCGTCGGCAACAGCAGTGCCGGCAGGAACGCTGCAGAGGAAGTCAATATAGCTCATGATCTGAAGGGCGATAAGGTTGAAGTTCCTACCGTCGTTGAGGAGGCACTTCATCTTGCCGTCAGCCCCGAAAAGAGCCACTGAAAGCTTACCACTGAAGTCTGTGTTTGAGATATTCTTTAGGGCACCAGCACGCACCTGGAAAGAAGATGCAGATGTGATGTCGGTCACGTCGAGGGTAAGACCCACTTGAGCGCCATCGCTCGTGACATGGATATCAGACCATACCGTGTTATCGGTAGCCGGCTTGATATTATAGACGATGGTCATAAGGTCGTTGTAGTGGTGAGTCCTACTCACTGTTGGGTTCAGAGCATCTGAAGCGTAGTAAATATTATTGGCACTTCCACCCCAACCCCAGTTTATGTGGAAGTAGGCTGTAGAACCACCACGTAATTCGTAGCCGTCACATACGAATGCGTGGCCGGCAGATACGTCCTGACCACAATATAGAACTGGACGGTCAGCATCGATTTCGTCTACGATCACCTGGTCCCAGGCGTCGCGGCTCATCTCCTGGCGTTTCTTGTAGGAAACACCGGCATCATAACCAAAAAGTGATGTAAGCGCGTAAGGCACCTTTACCTCATACGCACTTGAACTGGACATACCGAAATCAGTACCAATACCGATTGCAGCATCGGCTACAAGGGTAGCTACGGCCGCTCCCTCTACTTCAGAGAAGCCGCTACGGTAATTGTCCATTCGCATATTTGCCCAGTCATAAGTGGTGGATTCGCCCTCTTTAACAAGGGATGCGGGTCGAGATGCAGGATAATTATGATATTTCAGAATCTCGGCAAGAGCCACGCCAACACAACCGGTCAGACGACGGTTGGGGATATTGTTGTTGAAAGGTGCCTCCTGACTCCATATAGGTGTCTCAAGTTCTTTTTTGGTTTGTTTTCCCGAAGCACGCGCTAACACGCGACGCCTTGTATCGGCCGGCACTTTCACCTGCTCACGGATCACGCGCTTAGCGTATTCAGGAACAGAGTTGACATCCCATATTGACTCATATGAGTAGCCGATGACCGGAAGGGAACTGTCGTTGGCCGATACAATTACGCATCCTTTGCCATCCTTGGCATTGAAGACGTAGCTGACTGGATTTGAAGCCTCATCGGTAGCGGTATAAGCAAGGACTAACGCGTCCTTGTCCGCAAGCCGAAGGACATCGCCGGACTGAAAGAATTCAGCGGCGATTTCTTTTGCATCATCTACGCTTAGTGTGGCTGCGCCTGCAACTGCCGGGGGCAGGGCACACATAGCGAGCATGAGCATCTGCTGAATTGGTTTTCGCATAGGTCTTTGATGTATTTATGGATTGGTTTTTTAGTTGTGAGGTTGTGGGGTTGTTGAGTTGTGAGGTTGTTGGGTTAGGATAGGTTGGGAAAGCAACATCTATCTTTAAACGGACAACTCAACAATTTACTATGTGAAGATCAGTAAAAAATACTTAATAATATGTAAGGCACCCTTCTGAGACATTACCCCATCAGGGTGCCTTAAACATAATTTATTTATCTAATCACTGTCTTCTTGCCGTTGACAATATAAATGCCTGGAGTGAGACGCTCTTTGATGTCGGATACCTTAATGTTCTTGTAGAGGAGAACACCATCAACTGTATAGACAGTGATAGTCTCACCTGCTTTAACACCGAATACACCCGACTGCTCCTCTTCGGAAACTGTACCATGAATTTCAACATCATGGGCCGGCATTGTAGCAGGTATTACCTCCTGCCAGCCGTCGAACTTCATGCCTTCCTCAACCTTAGGATCAGGAACTACGATCTCATCACCATAAGCTATTTCCTCGTCAATGTAAACCTGGTCGTTTAAGTAAACTATCAGACGGTAATAGTTGACTTCATATGCACCATTGATCTCAATGTCACGTGCAGGCATGGTCTCGGGAAGATTTTCCCATCCGGTAAATGTGTAGCCTTCTTTCTCAGGAGCCTCGGGAGCAACGATGACAGAGCCGACTGCAACTTCTATCGATTTGAATTCCTCGCCGTCGATAGAGAAGATGACCTTATAGTAGTTTATAGTGAAGCTACCTTCGACAGTGATGTCTTCGGCGGGCATCGTCTCAGGAAGATTCTTCCACCCAGAGAATGTCAGACCCTCCTTCTCAGGAGCTGCAGGAGCCTCGATAGGCTCACCGTAAGCCACCTCAATTACCTTATATTCCTCACCGTCAATAACGAAGACTACTTTGTAGACATTAGCTGTGTAGTTTCCTTCGACAGTTATGTCACGAGCAGGCATTGTCTCGGGAACATTCTTCCAACCGGAGAATGTCATACCCTCTTTCTCAGGAGCTTCGGGAGTCTCAATAGCCTCACCGTAAGCAACCTCAACCACCTTGAATTCTTCGCCGTCGATAGTGAAGACTGCCTTGTAGACGTTGACAGTATAGCTTCCTTCAACAGTGATGTCTTCAGCAGGCATAGTCTCGGGAAGTTCCTTCCAGCCATCAAATGTATAACCTTCTTTCTCCGGAGCCTCCGGAGCCTTGATAGCTTCGCCATAAGGAATATCAATGGTCTCAATTACTTCGTCGCCAATCTTGAATATTGCCTTATAGACATTAGTAGTGTAGGTCGCAGTCACTTCCACGTCCTGAGCAGGCATTGTCGATGGATATTCACTCCAGCCACTGAAAGTGTAACCAGCTTCTGAAGGCGCAGCAGGAGCAACGATTTCAGAACCATAAGGAATCTGAGCCGAGTAGACAATATCAGAGTTGATCTTGAAGATAATATTATAGCTATTAACGTCGAATGTACCGTTAAACTCTACATCAGAGGCTGGCATTGAAAGAGGAATAATACCCCAACCACTAAATGTATAGCCTTCTCTTGCATCAGGATAATAAACCGATATCAATTCACCGAACTCAACCTCTGAAGAGCTTACAACTTCTCCATCGATCTTAAAGGTGACTTTGTAAGTGTTGACAGTATAGCTACTGTTGAACTCAAGATCATTAGCCGGCATAGCAGCCGGAACATCCTTCCAACCATTGAAAGTGTATCCTTCTTTCTCGGGAGCAGCGGGAGCTGTAAACTTGTCGCCGTAAAGAACCTGAAGACTTTCGAGCACTTCATCACCGATCTTGAAGACAACATTATATGTATTCTTTTCATATTTTCCGGTGATCTCAAGATCAGAAGCAGGCATAGTAGGCGGAACCACACCCCAACCTGTGAATGTGTGGCCTTCTTTTTCAGCAACTTCAGGAACTTCGATGGGAGCACCATATTCCAAATCCTTGCTGGAAATTCTCACACCATCAACACGGAACGTCAATTCGTACGAGTTGATTGCATAAGATGCTTGGAACTCAAGGTCTTTAGCGGGCATAACAGCAGGCACATTGCCCCAACCTGTGAATACATAACCTTCCTTCTCAGGCTTAGAAGGCACTTCAATCTTGGCTCCATAAGGAACCTGGGCACTTACTATAACTTCCTCACCATTCTTGAAAGTAAGTGTATAATAGTTGACAACAAATTCACCGGTATACACTACATCAGAAGCAGGAACAGTAGCAGGAACCACTCCGAAGCCAGAGAATGTATAGCCAGTTTTGGTATTGTCTATATCCGGAATAGTTATAGGTTTACCATAATCAAGCACTTCGGATGCCACCACTTTATCACCATTGGCGTCATAGTCTTTGATTACGAATTCTACCTTATACTGATTGATTGAGAACGAGCCATTTACCTCAACATTTTCTGCGGGAACTGTTTCGGGATACTTCTCCCAACCGGCAAAAGTATAACCTTCCTTCACAGGAGTATTAGGTTCCTTGATCACAGAGCCGTAAGGTTGCTCACCGGTAAAGTAAACCTCATCGCCAATCTTGAACGTAAGGGTATAATGGTTGGCTGAGTAAGTACCTGATATTTCTATATCATTTGCCGGCATAGTAGCAGGAACGTTGCCCCAACCTTCGAATGAATGACCCTCCTTATCGGGCACCTCTGCAGGAGCGACAATCTCTGTGCCATAAGCAAGCTGAGTGGTATAGAAGTCTTCACCGTCGATGTCGAAGATCAGCTTATAGATATTCACGGTGTATGAGCCGTCGAATGCCAGGTCGGAAGCGGGCATTGTAGCCGGCACCATACCCCAACCGTCGAATGTATGACCCTCTTTATAGGGAGCCTCCGGTGCCACTATAGCTGTTCCGTAAGGTATCTCACCTTTATATATAGAGTCGTCGCCAATCTTAAACTCGATATTATAGTTGTTGACAGCATAGCTTCCTGATATAACGAGATCGCCCGCAGGCATTGTTGCAACAGCATCGCTCCATCCTAAGAATGAATGACCCTCCTTTGCAGGCGCCTCAGGAGCGTTGATTGCACTGCCATAAGCAATCTGGGTTGAATAGAAGCTATTGCCATCAATGAGATATGACAGATTGTAGACATTAACATTATACGTACCAATCACTTCAAGGTCTGAAGCAGGCATAGTGTTGGGCACCATACCCCATCCGGCAAATGTATGTCCTTCCTTCAAAGGAGCTTCCGGAGCAGAAATCTCCATTCCATAAGGAATATCGCCTTTGAATATCTCTTCGTTGTCAATCTTGAATGAGAGGGCATAGTTATTGACTGTATAAGCACCGGTCACTATGAGATCACTGGCGGGCATTGCAGCAGGAAGTTCACTCCAACCGGAGAAAGAATGTCCAATCTTCTCGGGAGCTTCAGGAGCAGTGATAGCCTCACCATACTTCACCTGAGTCGTATAGAAATCTTCATCGCCGATACGGAAGATCAGGTTGTAGCTATTGACAGTATATTCTCCAGTGATTTCAAGTTCAGAAGCAGGCATCGAGTTTGGAACCAATCCCCAACCTCCAAATGTGTGTCCTTCATACAATGGAGCAGCGGGCGCCTCGATAGAAGCACCGTAGGGAAGTTCGCCCTGATATATAACGGAATCACCGATCTTGAAAGAAATCGGATAATTATTGACTGTATATGTTCCGTCATACTCAAGGTTGTAGGCCGGCATAGCAGTAGGAATATCACCCCAGCCATTAAATGTGTGGCCTTCCTTTTCAGGAACCTCCGGAGCGCTGAAAGCAGTGCCATATACAACATCATCGGTGTAAATCACAATGCCATCGAGGCGGAATGTCAAACGATAGAAGTTCTCAGCAAAAGTTCCGCCAAAAGTAAGGTCGAAAGCAGGCATTGTAGCAGGGATATCACCCCAACCACTGAAACTATGACCTTCTTCCGTTGGCTCTGCAGGAGCTTCGATCGGAGCACCAAATTCGTACTCCTGAGTAAGATATTCCTTATCCTCAATTATATAGGTCACTTTATAGCGGTTGATCGTATAGCTTCCTTCAATCACTACATCTTGCTGAGGCATAGTAGCAGGCACATTTCCCCAGCCACTGAATGTATATCCTTCCTTAGCAGGTGCCTCAGGAGAAGTAATCTCACTGCCGAACACCACACGATTTGAACTGATGATCTCATCACCAATCTTGAAAGTAAGATCAAACTCATTGACAATGTAAGAACCATTGAACTCAAGGTCTTTCGCGGGCATAAAGGATGGAATATCACTCGCACTCCAACCAACAAAAGCATAGCCATCTTTTGCAGGTGCAGAATATGTGGGGACAGCAGCGCCATAGGCAACTTCTGATTCCTGAGCAACTTCACCGTCGATCTTATAAGTGACCTTATAAGAATTAATGTCATACTTACCAGAAATTACAAGATCCTCAGCCGGCATAGTAGCAGGCACCTCTTTATCCCAACCGCTGAAAGAGTAGCCTTCTTTAGCGGCCACTTCAGGAGCAACGACCGATGATCCGTAGGTAAGCTCGTCTGACTGGAGGATGGTACCATCAAGATTAAAAGTCAACTTATAAGAGTTGGCAGTATATGATGCATGCATCTCCACATCGTGGGCAGGCATTGTAGCAGGAAGCTCACCCCAGCCATTGAATGTGTAGCCGGTTTTCTCTTCAGTCTTCGGAGCAGCAACGGGGGCACCGTATTCAACTTTTTCAGCAGAAACTTCCACACCATCAATCTTAAAGACAAGATTGTAAGAATTGACAGTATAGCTACCGGTTACAGTAAGTGGAGCTGCAGGCATAGTCTCAGGCAGGCCGTTCCATCCGGAGAATGAGTAACCTTCCTTAGCAGGGGCCTCAGGTGCTACTATAGAAGTGCCAAATGCCACATTTTCTGAAAGAATTGTCTCATTCTCAAGCTTAAAGGTAAGCAAATAAGACTGAAGGGTATAAGAACTGTGAATTTCCACATCGTGGGAAGGCATGGTAGAAGGCACATTATCCCATCCGTTGAAAACATAACCCTCCTTGGCAGGAACAGTAGGGATATTGATAGGTTTACCGAATTCGAGTTCGGCTTCCTCTACGACCTCACCATCAACCTTAAATACGATTTTATATACACCGATTTCATAAGAACCGGTAGCCACAATATCGTGGGCAGGCATCACTTCCGGGAGATCGTTCCAGCCTGAGAATGTAAGGCCTTCAATCACGGGCACTCTCGGAGCCACTATTGTGTCGCCACAAGCCACATCAATCACTTCTTCAAAAGGCTTGACATCATTATCAATTATGAATGTTGCCTTATATATATTAGGTGAGAATGAAGCAATTAGATCAAGATTTTCATTAACAGTCAGAGAAATAGCTTCGTCGGAAGTGCCATTACTCCAACCTACAAAATGATAACCTGTGTCAGGAACAGCCTTCAGATTGAGTTCAGTTCCGGCGGCATATAAGCCATCCGTAAACTCAACGCTACCTTTACCTTCCGTGCTGACTGTCACGTTATAGAAACGTGTCATTACAAACGGGGCGGAAGGCATACCAACTCTTGACCCTGACTTAAATATGAAGTCAGAACCATCTGCAGGCTTCACGATTACAGTGTCACCAGTCTCCTTGTTGCGAAGCAGAAAGTCGAGAGCCTCTCCGGAGGACTCGTTGCTGCGTATACGCATGTATAGACAGCTTTCATCCTCTGATAATACTAATTTTTCTGCTAAACCCCGGCACTCGTCACCGACGAATGCACCAATCTCGTACTTGCCGAGATCCTCGAAATCCTTATCGACCAACTTAAAGTACAAACTCATGTCGTACCGGAAGGACGCAGGATTCACTTCCCAGGACCCATCTCGAAGTCCTGCGAAAGCAGATGCAAACACTGCCAGAAGCAATACTCCAAGCACTGTAAACATCTTACCGCTTAATCTTCTTTTAAACATTGATTAATACAAGGTTAAGTAAAAAATATTATAAAAAATCTCACTCAAATTGATGTGCTGAAAGTCAGAAAGACCATTACAGCAAGATGAAAGGTAGTATAAATAAATACAAAGTTAACCATTTTTTTTTGAAAAACATATAATAAAAATGAGTAATTATAAAAAATCACTTAAAAAAAAAATATGAACAGGACCACCCCACCCTTAAAATTAAGGCCCTGAGAATCGAATATTTCAAATTGATTCACCAATCATAGGCAAATATAGAATTCTAAGCAGCTCCCAAAAATTAAACGACATACATTAACCAAGCACTAAAAAACGGGACGCACATAGTTGCACGTCCCGATCTAACTAAGTGATTACTCAACTTTCGCTTGTGAGAGTTGAAGTTGACAAGGCAATTTGGTTATGAGGTTATAAGTAAAGAAACTAAATTTATTATATACTCAACGAGGAATGAGAGTATAGGTCTTTACTATTCCATCACGGTCGAAGCGAACAACCGCAGACGATTTGGCAGATGAAGGCTGCTCTATTGATACTTTCACTGAGTCATCATTGCAGAAGGCTTTTACCTCAGGCACAACCTCAGACAAGAGCTTATACTCCACGTCATATCGATCATACCCTGTATAACCATTATCATTGGTTGATCGAGTTGGGTGTTCGGGAAGGTTAAGAGCCACACCATTTACTGCGATTGTAACTTCCGGAGCCGGGTTGAACTCAAGAGGATCATTCCCTTTACTGAAGCCTATTCCGTTGAGGGCGAAAGCAGGGCGTCCGGGAGCTCCTTCAGCCACAAGATAAATGGCATGCTTGCCGTCAAGTCCATCTACTGCATCCGCTACGTCAACTGTAAACTTTGTCATCTCTCTTGGAGCACCCGCAGGCACAATAAACTCACCTATCTTTCGACCATTCCAAGTGGAATTGGCATAAGGACCATCAAGCATCACGCTGACCTTAACCGGCCAAGGGGCCATTGGAGTCAGAAAGACATTAAATTGAGTATCATTGCCTTGTTTGGTACCTTCAAATGGTTTTAATCCTTTTGATGCCTTGTCGAGGCCGCCGAAGCCAAAATACTTATAGCCCACAATGTCACCTCCATTCATATTTACCTTCATGTTAGGATTCCAAATATCCCAAGAGTCTTGCATGGAGCCAATATTAGAAAGATAGCAAGCGTAGCCGGCGTCATAAAACTTATATGGATCAAGACCATAAATCTGGAAGCCTTCTGAAGTGACTTCCGCTCCTGAATAAGAGTTGCCGTTTGAAGCAACAGCCGTCCACTTCTCATCTACAGCATATGGATCATATCCGGTGATCGTAACAGTACCTCCATCAGCTACTTTCTTATTGTCCCATTCTATCTTGACCGGAGCGACCATAGCTTGGCGAGCAAAGCCAAAACCACGCGGCGGACGATGATAAAAGACATACCATTGGCCGTTGATTTCCTGCAATGAGCCGTGGGTGTTATGAGCAGCATTTGTTTCCTTCAATGCTGAACCATCTTCATTGAGCACAATGCCACGGGAGTCTACGAGCACTCCCCCACTCCGCCAGGGACCCAGAGGAGAATCGGCATATGCGTAGCGAAGTGTTGAGTTAGTGCTCGGCAAACCATAGTCAGGGCCGGAGTAGCCCGAGAAAATCATGACGTATTTATTTCCTACCTTACGAATCGAGGAAGCTTCGAAGAAATTGAAGTCACCGGGATTCTGCTCACTATAGAGCGCAGGATATTTGGTTCCGGCAGGATCCTTTAGATTGCCATAGCTTGAACTTGCAGGCATGAAATAGGGTATAATTTCTGTGCCTGGACGTACTGAATACATCGTATTTTGGTCAAGTTCAGCAGCACTTGAGTGCTGGAATCCCCAAAATCCATAGGCGCGATACCCTTTCTTATAGTCCGGATCTTTCTTGTCGGTAATCTGCTCAATATATATAGAAGGGTCGAAGCCAAGCACACTTCCTTCTACCACTGCTGTACCATCCGCATTTAGATTAACCGGAGTGAAGGGTCCGTTAGGACGAGGACCTTTACATACCATAGCCTCTCTGCGCGGACCGCGGCTGTGAGGATAAAGATAGTATTCTTTATTTCCTTTTCTATCTCTTACCTCTACAAGGTCGGGAGCAAACATGACGTCCCATTTGCCATCCTTTTCATATGTAAAAATAGCGCCTTCATCACGCCAATCGGTCAGATCTTCAACAGGAGCCGACCACATACGGATGTCGGGGCCGCAGTATTCATTGACTTTCAGGTCATGCGACCCAATGATGTATGCCCGGTATTTACCAGGATTGTCAGGATCTTCAAAAACTCTGGGTTCTCCATCGGGAAGATGTTCCCAAAGGGGTAGATAGGGATTGCCTACACCTACCTTATCGTTGGCGACAACTAAGCCATATGATCCAAGAAGCCCTATAGTGGAAAATACAGCAACCGCCAGTCTGCTCAAAGCAGATTTGGTACTTTTCATGGTCAGAAAAATAATATATTATGAAACAATATTTTGCTTAATTACAAAATTAGTAATTTTTTTTTGATTGGCAAAATAAAAACCACCTTAAATTTGCGAGCTACTTATTTCAACTTATTTACGAATATCAAAGCGACAGCAAGACAGAGTTTAAAATTATTATACAATTTTGTAACATTTTCTTGATTTATGCATCTTTATTGTTTTGCATATATTCGCGAGGAGTCATGCCAAATTTACGTCGGAATACCGACGTAAAGTATCTTCTATCATATCCGATTCGGTCAGAAATTTCTGAAATCGTTAACTCTCCATTTTTCAGATACTGACACGCATGCTGCATCTTTATGTCTTGAATCAGATCTCCGAGATTTTTTCCCGTAATAGCTTTAATCTTCCGAGTAAGAGTTGAGCGAGACATATTCATGTTTGATGCAAGCATATTGATATCAAAATCTGGAGATTCCATATTCGTCTCTATAATCTTAGTGACATTCTCCAATAAAATCTTGTCAAAATCGTTAAATTCAGGTTGTGGCAAACTTACAGGACTTTCAAGATAATGGGTCAGCTTCAGCATCTCATCGCTATCTCTTATCAATTCTTCACTCCGATTCTTATAATGGCGTTTTATAATCATTATTCCGACATAAATAAAACCGAAAAGAATGATTACATATATTGATATCATCCACCATTTGAGCCAAATAGAATATTCCTTATATACGGACAAAACTTCAGAAGAATCACCCCAACTACCATCCTCCATAAGAGAAGCCAACTCAAGAGTGTAGCGACCGGAGGGAAGGTTATCATAACTAAGGATATTTTCTCCACCCGAAATCTTACGCCAATTATCATCAAATCCTTTCAATTTATAGCAAAATTTAGATTTATGCGGAGAGACATGATTGAAAGAGGATATATAGAATTTCAAATTTTTATTATCGGATTTAATCTTTAACTGATTTTCAGGGACAGATAGAATTGGGAAGCCATCACATTCGATCTTCGTCACTTTTGGAAGATGCACATCAAAATTGACAATTTCAATGTCATTATTCACTGCGCATATTCCTCCTATGCCACCTAATATAGGCGATCCTAAATTCTTATCGATCACAGCTATCCTTTCAAGTCCAAATTCAGTAGCATCAAAAGCATGAGCAACACCTTTTTCAGGCAAGGTCTTTACCACCTTATTGGGTGTTACGACCCAAACATGATTATCTTCGTCATTATGAAGAGATATTATCCTTTCATTCCCAATGCCAAATCTCTCACTTATATCGCTGACCATATTGCTTTGGGCATCCAAAGACATGAGTTTTCCATTTTCAGAGGCAAGCCATATTGAATTGCCTACAAATGCCATATCAGAAATTCCCTTCAATGATGGATAACGTCTGCTATAGATTGAATCCATTGACAAGCAATACAATCCCTCTGCTTTAGTAGCAATCCAGATATCACCAGCAGTACTTTCGCGGATTGCCATTACCATTCCGCATCCATCTTTCTCTCTAATAAATTTCCCATCCGAAAGATTATAGCACAGAAAACCATCATCTGTGCCTATCCACAATTTGCCGTCGGTAGATTCATATAGACACGTGACGTTGACCATTGGATCAACTACGCCAGAAAAATCAACAGTCATAACCTTTTCATCGACAATCTGTCGCCTTTTTTCATCAGATGAACTGTCCTTCTCCCATTTCTTCCTACCCATACTCCATCTCCGAAAGAGGAATGTGCGAGAATTTTAGCCTCGTGAAGCCGTATGTTGGAAAGTTCAGAGAAATCTGATTGAACTGACATCTTGTTAGCCTCTAAATCATACAGCACCAGACCAAGACGTGGTTGAATAAGCCAAATATAACGTCGGTCTTTATCCATAGATAGATTCCTAATTGCAACATTCCTTCCGAGCCTGTCTTCAACGGCTATCAGAGGATTATGAACAAATGGATTCAAACTCCCATTGATACCCAAAGCCGGCACACCGTAAGATGATGGAAGCCATATTTTACCTGAATATCCGGATACAAGATTATGATATAATCCTCCATCATGATTATCAATTTTATCGTAAGATACAAGAAGTCCGGAATCAGAATTATCATAAACCCTAATTCCATTTCTTCCTGCAACCCACAACTTCAAGGTTGTAGAATCCTGAGCTATAGAATAAATTTCATCATTTATTGGATAGACAGGCTCCTTATTATACCCGGGCACCTTCAAAGCCATTTCAAATCTTGAATCAGAAGGGAAAAATCGCAGTATACCACCATATTTTGTAGTGACCCATAGAAAATTCTTATTTATATCCTGAAACGCTCCTGTCAGATTGTCCAATTCCGGGCTAAATGAGGTAGGCTTGAACTCATCTGTCTTGTCGTTATATTTATACAGTGATGGTTTGCTGCAAGCAATGTAAATTTCCCCATTCCGTGTCTGGCAAAAGGCATCTATATAAATCTTTCGGTTATTATCAGCATCAGGCACCGCGTACTCTTTAATGCAATTTCCATCTGCATCATATTTCCTCAGAAATCCAAGAATGCTTGCCCAGATATATCCATCATTGGTATGATATAATTTCCTGACATTTTCATTACTCATTCTTTTCCTATCGATCGGATTAATGGAGTAATTATCTTTATTGATCTTATACAAACCTTTTGGTGTTCCAAACCATATATTGCCAGCCAGATCCTCGGAAATACAATTAATGCGATTGTCATCTTCAGTAAAGAAACCTACCGCATCATAGCCGTCATCTCTGAAAAGACCATGTGATGTCCCAAACCAGACATATCCCTCTCTATCTTCAAAAATACATGAAACATCGTTATCAGGCAAATGCGATATAGCCGGACACCCAATAATTGAAATGTCAGCTCTAATATAAATGCCGATGCAAGATAGTATAAGAACAAAAAATAAAATCAAGCGATTCATTATCTCAGAGAGTTATGAATACAAAGATAGTACTTTTTTTATGGATATCCAAAACTCTTTTAATGTCATTTTTTGAGTCATAAAGGGATTTTTTTTAGTCATCTACGTGGAAAACCATGGATTTATCCTTATTTGACTCAATAAAATCGATTCAACTTGGATAGAATTACCAATTTTGCAATCAAATAGAAAACACAAACAAAAAAATCATGAAACAAATGAAAATCTCATCTATTGCCATTATCTTTTTTATGCTCATATG
>CAYSMP010000012.1:0-49997 GCA_964432215.1 uncultured Sangeribacter sp. | reverse complement strand
ATGTCAAACTCTGTCAACAACCACAAATGGTTTGGTGGCGTATCAAACTATAAGACCGAACTTTCAGACAAGGTATCCCTTACTGCAGGTATCGACATCCGCTATTACTATGGCGAACACACCAATGAGATCTCTGACCTCTACAATGGTGAATACTTCATCGACTACTATCGTTCTGCTTCCAACAATACACGTACTTTTGCTACAGAGGCTGAAAAGACTGCTTACCGCAATCAAAAGTTAGGTGTTGGTGACGTTGTCTATAGAGACTGGGACAGCCGTATCTGGCAAGAAGGACTTTACGCTCAAGTCGAATATAACTTGCTTGACAATAATCTTAATCTTGTGCTTGCTGCAGCCGGCAACCTCAATACATATACCCGCTTCGAACACATGTATTGCAATCCGGAAGACAGCAAATCTCCTTCTAAGAATTTCTTTGCAGGAAACGTCAAAGGTGGTGCCAACTACAACATCAACCGCTACAACAACGTATACGTAAATGGTGGTTATATCACCCGTGCCCCCTACCTACAATATGGCGTATTCGTATCTCCTGCCAACTCCAATGCAGTCAATCCCAATTCACGCAATGAGAAAGTTGCAGCAGTGGAACTTGGCTATGAATTCCATTCACCTAAGTTTACTGCTCAATTGAACGGTTACTACACAATGTGGATGGACCGTACTCTTATTTCAACCGGTACATTGGAATATGACAACGATCGATACACTGCTACTATGAACGGTGTTGACTCCCGCTATATGGGCTTGGAACTCAACTTCGTATATAAGCCAACTAATTGGTATGAGCTCACCGGTATGTTTGCAATCGCTGACAATACATGGCAGAACTCCCCGATAGGATACTACTATAACAGCCAGGGTCAGGCACTTTCAAGTCTTGGAAGCCGCAATACTCCAGCTACAACCACTACCCCACTCGCTGAAGATCATCTTTATGCACAGATCGACCAGAAGGGTGTAAAAGTAGGTGGTGCAGCTCAATTGACTGCGGCTTTAGGCATGCAGTTCAAGCCTTTCAAAGGTTTCACAGTCGGTGGTGACTGGACATGCAATGCTCTTAACCATAGCGACTTTTCACTTAATGGCAGCAGCAATGTAAGCCTTTCCCCCGGTCAGACTCTTAAGATCAATGAACCTTGGACTATACCATTTGGAAATCAGCTTGACCTCAATGCAAGCTATAACTTCAACATTACAAAGGGTCTGAGATGTATGGTATCTGCCAATGTCTATAATGTATTCAGCAACTATTACATAATGGACGCATATACTGACTACAGCAAAGCGGGCACATGGCAAGATGCATTCCGCGTATTCTACAGCCATGGACGCACCTTTAACTTCAGAGTTAAGTTCTTCTTCTAATCATTTATCTTTAGAACTAAAATAATGAATAAGAATATTATAAACACCCTCCTTGTAGGTTCATCCCTGCTTGTGTTGGCAAGTTGCGGTGAAAATACTTGGAACGATCATTTTCTCAAGGGTTTCGAGAGCGGTGTTGATTATGAAAGCGCCACCTCAGGAACATATGCCCTTACTAATGAGGACTATGAGGCCATCTCCAAGTTAATGCAAGCTAAGGCTCAGACAGATGCAGAAAAAGCAGAGGCCAAAGCAATAGCAACAAACTGCTACTTCAACAAGAATGGCGCGTTTCCTGCTTCAGTAGCCCTTCCTCCTTTCATGGAGACAGCTTCGTTTCCTTACTACCTTGCTTCCAACGGCTCTACAGCCGACATTTCATATGCAGAAGCATCTGAAGTACCTGAAGTGCTCTCTGCTATAAGCGGAGCCACAGAATATACGGTTTCAGCCGATGATTATAAGAATGCATGGGGCAGCGATGTCGACTACATTGCGGCGTTTGCTCCAATGACTCCTGCATCCAATAAAGTTCCGGGTATCCTGAAGAAAGCTGTGCCTGATGCAGCGGCTGGCTCTTATGCCATAGTAAGGTATAACGAAAGCGCCACAAATCCAATCTTCATTTCCAACTCTGATGTTGAAGAATTCACGGGAGGCACATACTACCTCGTGGCTGATGGAACTTGTGGCGCCGGTCCTGTTGGGTATAATTATACTTACGGATATCTTCCCAATGTGGCAATGACAGTTACCGACGGGAAAGTTAATACAAGTGAAATAAACGCATTCAACTTTGTTCCTACAGAAGGTGGCTATTATCTTAAGGATGCTTACGGTCGCTATTTATACCAAAAAGGCACTTACAATAATTTCAACGTTTCTTTCAATCTGCCGGAATCAGGAGCAATTTGGACCGTTGAAGTAGCATCCAATGGCCAAGCTACAATCACCAATACAGAAGTTAACAAATGGCTACAGTTTGACGGCACCTACAGCAGCTGGGGTTCTTATGCAGATGCAAGAGGTTCGCTTCCAGTACTCTTCAAAGCTCCCGCTCCCAAATACTATCTCGTAACAGAGGATGGACATGGAGCAGGCCCAGTGGGTGCAGACAAAACCTATGGTTACTTAGCTAGCATCGATATGACCGTTGAAAACGGCGTCGTAATGAATGCTGATCCAGCCAATGCATTCACATTTGAGTTGACTCAAGGTGGCTATTATATAAAGGATTCATATAATCGTTATCTGTACCAGAAAGGCGCATACAATAATTTTAATCTTTCTACCGATATGCCGGAGGAAGGTGCTGTATGGACTTTGACTGCTGACGAAAACGGTAATATGACAATCTCCAACACTGAAGTTGGCAAATGGATCCAATATGACGGAAGCTATAATAGCTGGGGGTCTTATAATGAAGAGAAGGGATCTCTCCCCAAAATGTATAATGCTGCCGCTGTAGCAGCTGCGGCTTCAAAACCGGCAAATAAGGTCGTAGCCGGAACACCCGTCACGACAGGCACAAACGCAGTATACTATTTTGACGGCAATAATTGGTCGGTAGCAAGTGGCGTTATCGCTCTTAATCCTGCTGACTATGAGGCTATGGGCGTTTCTAACGCAAGCCTGACCAGTCCTGAGATCTTCATACCGCTCTTCCTTAAGAATAAGCTCATCTACGCTCAAAGCGGCGATCAGCAGATTGTGGTCTACAACAATAATAAGACTGCTCTATTTGTTTATGATGGTGCTAACTGGAGCCTTAACAACAATGGTCTTGAAGATGTAGTCGGCAGATTCTCTAAAAAGAGCAATGCTTGGAGTTTCACCAAATATATCGGCAAAGCAATATTTGATCTGTTTAATGAAGACCAGGTAATCGTAGATAGAAATTATCTTCTCGTGGCAGGAAATGTCTGTGCGACATACCTTGATAAATCATCCAACTATGGATATATCAACGGTGCTAACGTTGAAATTGCCGGCACTACTATTGTGCTTCCTTCAGATGCAAACGCTTACACTTTAGCTTCAAAAGTGACAGTCAATGATGCATCATACACTGCACCTGAAGGTATGTTCCTAATAAAGGATACAAATGGCCGATACCTTTATATGACCGGCACCTACAACTCTTTCAATATTAAGGATAATCCTGATGTTGCTGATGGCGCCATTGCAAAATCCTTCCTTTGGACTGCAACTAAAGAATCTGATGGAAGCTGGACAATAAAGAATGCTGACAACGACAAGATCTGGGCTTACTCCACAAAATATGCAAGTTATGGAGCATACGTCACTCTGACAGATGTTGATGTACGTCCTACGCTCTACATAATGAGTGAGTAAGTTTTTAACCTACATTATTAAAAGCCGCTTTCTTAGGGAAGCGGCTTTTGTTGTACATAGCAAACATAACATTACTACACAATTTAAATTTATTGTGCAAATAGTTGCTTATGTAAAAAAAAATGCATACTTTTGCATACAAAAGAAAATAAACATCATATACAGGTAAAATATATGGACGAACTTGCTCAACTGGCCCAGCGGCTCAAAGGACTTCGCGATTCGCTCGACCTTTCCGTAGAGGAAATGGCTGCGGATTGTGGCGTAACTCCTGAGACTCTACAAAAATATGAGAGTGGACAATATGATATTCCCGTAAGTTTCTTGCAAAGGCTTGCAAGCCGAAATGGCGTAGAACTTACTGCACTCCTATTTGGAGAGGAGCCTAAGATGAATTCTTATTATGTAAATAGAAAAGGGAAAGGCGTCAAAGTCGAGCGCCGAGCCGCTTACTCCTACGAGGATTTGGCTTCCGGTTTCCGCCAGAGAAACATGATTCCTTTCCTCGTGACCATATCTCCAGACCATACAGCAGGCACTAAGCACTCCCCCAACACCCATGAAGGTCACGAATTCAATTATGTGCTTGAAGGAGAATTGGAAATCACCATTGGCAAAAAGTCAACCATCCTTCGGCCCGGTGACAGCATCATGTTCGACTCATCAATGCCGCACTTCCTGCGTGCCATCGGCGATAAAGAAGCAAAAATGATAGCCATTATTAATTGAGAATGGAGAATTGAGGACAGAGAATTAAATATTATCTAAAATACACCTAAATTCTCAATTCTTCTATAGGTAAAAAAGATATGTTAGAAAGATTTCTTGATAAGACTCAATTTGAGTCTTATGATGACTTTATGGCCAATTTCAAAGTAAATGTGCCTGAAAATTTCAATTTTGGATATGATGTGGTCGATGCTTGGGCGGAAAAAGATCCTGATAAGGAAGCCCTGCTCTGGACCAACGACAAAGGGGAGGTGAGACATTTCACTTTTGCCGATATCAAACGCGAATCTGACAAGACAGCTTCGTTTTTCCAATCTTTAGGAATTGGGCGCGGCGATAAAGTCATGCTGATTCTTAAACGCCATTACCAGTTCTGGTTTTCTATAGTCGCTCTCCATAAACTTGGAGCGACTGTGATTCCTGCCACTCACCTTCTCACCCCGAAAGATATTATTTACCGCTGTGAGATGGCAGACATTAAAATGATTGTGTGTGCCGGTGACAAGGTCATTGTAGATCATATTGAGAAAGCTCTTCCTAAGTGTCCTTCTGTTAAGGCAGTAGTATCTACAGGGCCTGAAGTGCCTGAAGGATGGTATGACTTCGATTCTTCCATCGAGAAGGCATCCCCCTTCGAGCGTCCGGAACTCGCCAACACAAATGACGACGTAAGCCTACTTTATTTCACATCGGGCACTACCGGCGAACCCAAGATGGTAGCCCATGACTTCACATACCCTCTCGGACATATCATCACAGCAAGCTACTGGCACAATCTCAATGAAGACAGCCTTCACCTAACTCTCGCCGATACTGGCTGGGGCAAAGCTGTATGGGGGAAACTTTATGGTCAGTGGATTGCCGGAGCTGATGTGTTTGTCTACGATTTCGATAAATTCGAACCGGTAGATGTGCTCCATAAAATCCAAGACTACAATATCACATCCCTATGTGCCCCTCCTACCATCTTCCGCTTCCTCATCCGCGAAGACCTCTCCAAGTTCAATCTTTCCTCACTCAAATACTGCACCATAGCCGGGGAAGCACTCAATCCGAGTGTCTTCGATGAGTGGAAGAAGCTAACAGGTCTGAAGCTTATGGAAGGTTTTGGGCAGACGGAGACAACGCTGACAGTTGCTACCTATCCGTGGTGTGAACCGAAACCAGGGTCGATGGGTCTGAAAGGACCGGAATACGACATCGATCTCGTAGACGACAACGACGAACCGGTTGAGGATGGTGTGCATGGAGAAATCGTAGTGCGTCTGCATCCCGGCAAAAAGCCGCTTGGTCTCTTCAAGGAATACCTCAACGATGAGGATCTGACAAATGAAGCCATGCATGACGGACTTTATCATACCGGCGATGTTGCATGGCGCGATGAAGACGGTTACTACTGGTTTGTAGGCCGTAAGGACGATGTTATCAAGTCATCCGGTTATCGTATCGGTCCATTCGAGGTGGAAAGTGCCCTGATGACTCACCCTGCCGTAGTTGAATGTGCTATTACCGGCGTCCCCGATGAAGTCCGGGGGCAAGTAGTGAAGGCTACCGTAGTGCTTGCCACAGACTACAAGGGGAAGGAAGGCGACGAATTGATAAAGGATATACAGAACCATGTCAAACGTGTGACCGCTCCCTACAAATATCCCCGTATCGTTGAGTTTGTAGAGGAACTTCCGAAGACCATTTCCGGAAAGATCCGCAGGGCTGCCATTCGAAAAGACTAATTAGATTTAAGTGGTTTAGATGGATTAAACGGTTTATAAACTTTTTTAAACCTCAAGTTTCGCTTGTGAAAGTTGGAAATCTCAAAGTTTTTTATTAACTTTGCACCAAGTTTTCATTTTAAGAAATCATCACCGAAACATGTCCATCTACTGTAAGCAAAGACGACGTCATAAACATCAGTCATTCCCCCGATTGCACGAATGCAAGAAGGCTTTGGCACAAGTGTGTGGACTCGAAATCATGATGTGTCGTGCAGTTTCGGACCAAAACGTATAGGAAAGACCGCGTTCCGACTAATCGGAATGCGGTCTTGCATTTATAAAAAACACAATAACAGCAATGAAAATCGGTATTGTAATGGGTTCTGCTTCCGACTGGCCCGTAATGAAAGGAAGTGCTGAGATTCTCGACGAATTCGGCGTTGAATACGACAAAAAAGTGCTTAGCGCACACCGCACACCGCATGAGCTTGAAGCCTGGGTGAGCGGGGCACGCGAGGCAGGATATGCCGCTATTATAGCTGCTGCCGGCGGAGCGGCTCACCTCGCTGGTGTATGCGCTGCTTTCACTACTCTCCCAGTGATTGGAGTCCCAATCAAGGCCCGCACTCTCGATGGTCTCGATTCCCTGCTCTCCATGGTGCAGATGCCTTCAGGAATTCCTGTGGCTACCGTCAGCATCGACGGGGCCAAGAACGCTGCTCTCCTTGCGATAGAGATTATGGCAGTGACCGACAAGAGCCTCGAAGAAAAGATGGCTGATTTCCGTAAGAAGCAAGCCGAAAAAGTCCTCGCAAGTGAACTAAACTAAACGAAAAAACATCCATATCCCTACTATGAACCAGAATAAACGAATTTTCGTGGAGAAAAGCGGCGCCTATCGTGTAGAAGCCGATAGTCTCCGACGAGAACTCAACGAAAACCTTGGCCTTGATATCAAAGACCTGCGTCTGATCTGCGTATATGATGTATTCAACGCAGATCCAAAACTCGTAGAAGAGGCTAAGTACCGGGTCTTTGGTGAACCTGCTACAGATACTGTAGTTGAGGATTTTGATCTTACAGGTAAGAAATATCTTGCAGTGGAGTGTCTCCCCGGTCAGTTTGACCAGCGTGCATCCTCTGCTGAAGACTGCGTAAAACTTATCGACCCCGCATCGGAGGCCGAGATTCGCAGTGCAAAACTGATGATCTTCGATGATGCTGTCTCGAATGAAGACCTCGAGAAGATCGCTCACTACACTATCAATGCTGTGGAGTCGCGCAAAAAGGATATGAATATACTATGTCCTCCGGAACGCGCTACCGCCTCTCCGGTGAAGGTGCTCGAAGGTTTCCGCGAGATCACGCTCGAGAAGGCTCCCGAATTCATCAAGGAGATGGGCCTGGCTATGAACGATGCCGACCTAATGACCGTAGTAGATTACTTCAAGGCTGAGGGTCGCGATCCGAAAGAGACAGAGCTTCGTATCCTTGATACATATTGGAGCGATCACTGCCGCCATACCACATTCATGACTGAGCTCACCGACATCGAAGTTGAGGATAGTCCCGTTGCAGATGACATCAAGGCCTCTCTCGATCTTTACAAGCAAATGCGCAAGGAGCTCGGCCGCGAGGAAAAACGTATCTGCCTGATGGATCTTGCTTGCATCGGAGCCCGCTGGCTTAAGGCCAAAGGCATTCTCGACGATCAGGAGGAAAGCGAGGAAAATAATGCTTGCTCCATCGTAATCGACGTGGATACTGAAAATGGAGAGAAGGAGAAATGGCTTCTGATGTTCAAAAATGAGACCCACAACCATCCAACAGAGATAGAACCATTCGGTGGCGCATCAACATGTCTTGGCGGTGCTATCCGTGACCCGCTGAGCGGACGCAGCTACGTCTATCAGGCTATGCGAGTGACCGGTGCAGGCGACATCTACAAGCCCGTAAGCGAGACCATTAAGGGCAAGCTTCCACAACGTGTGATCTCTAAGCGTGCTGCCGCAGGCTACAGCAGCTATGGCAACCAGATCGGTCTTGCAACCACACACGTCCGTGAAATTTTCCATCCTAACTACGTTGCAAAGCGTCTTGAGGTTGGAGCTGTGGTAGGAGCTGTCAAGCAAGCTGACGTGCGCCGCGAACGACCGGCAGCCGGCGACGTCATACTGATGTTTGGCGGTCGTACAGGCCGAGACGGTATCGGGGGAGCTACAGGCTCGAGCAAGGAGCACAATGTAAGTTCACTCGAGCAGTGCGGCAGTGAGGTCCAGAAAGGCAACGCCCCCGAGGAGCGCAAGATAGAACGTCTATTCCATCGTCCGGAAGTGACACGCCTCATCAAGAAATCAAATGACTTCGGTGCGGGTGGCGTCAGCGTGGCAATCGGCGAACTCGCAGACGGACTCGACATTTACCTTGACCGCGTGCCTGTGAAATATAGCGGTCTGAACGCTACTGAACTTGCTATCAGTGAAAGCCAGGAGCGCATGAGCGTGGTAGTGGAAAAGAAAGATATTGAAGAATTCATCAAATACTGCCATGAGGAAAACCTTGAGGTGACTCATGTAGCCGACGTGACCGATCGCGGCCGTATGCGTATGATGATGAATGGAGAAGTCGTAGCTGACCTAAGCCGAGAGTTTATAGACTCTGCCGGGGCGACCCGCAAGGCAGCTGTGAAGATAAGCGCAATCGAATCGGAAATGCCTCATAAGTCACCGGCTTCATTCGAAGAAATGCTTGCTGATGAAAATATCACTTCACAGAAGGGTCTCATTGAAATGTTTGACTCCACTATCGGTGCTTCGACGGTACTTATGCCTTTCGGTGGCAAGACTCAGGGCACGGAGACTCAGGTGAGCGTGCAGAAACTCCCTACAGGAGGATATACGAATACAGCCAGCATGATGGCTTATGGTTTCAATCCCTTCATAAGCGAATGGAGCCCCTACCACGGAGCTGCTTATGCAGTAGTGGAGGCCGTAGCTAAGGTAGCTGCTGCAGGCGGCGACACCACCCGTATGCGCTTCTCATATCAGGAATATTTCGAGCGAATGCACTCCGACAAGTCTTGGGGAAAACCTGCTGCAGCTCTTCTTGGAGCTCTTAAAATGCAGAAAGAATTTGGTCTACCCTCTATTGGTGGCAAGGACTCGATGAGTGGCACATTTGCAGATATATCAGTTCCTCCGACACTAATAGCATTCGGCATTGTGCCTGTAGACGCACGCAACGTTATCAGTCCTGAATTCAAGGAAGCTGGCGATACTCTTTATCTTCTGGAAGCCAAACCTCTCGCTAACGGAATGCCTGATACCGATCAGTTGAAGAAGAATTTTGCTGCTATTCATGAAGATATCAAGGCAGGACGCATAAAAGCAGCCTATGCCCTTGGTTTTGGTGGTCTTGGCGAAGCCGTAGCTAAAATGAGCTTCGGCAATGAAATTGGTGCGGTTATCGAATATCCGGAATCTGATCTCTACAAATGGAACTATGGCGCAATCCTTGTAGAAAGCCCTGAGAAACTCGGAAGTGAGTATAAGCCAATAGGTGCTACTATCGCCGACAAGATCCTTGATATCAACGGCAGCCGGAAGGAGATTTCCGTTTTGAAGGAAGCCAACAGCGCTCGCTTCAATGAGATATATCCCGACCATGCTGACACTAAGGGAATTGCAGAAAACGCCACTTCCGGAGCAAACAAGACGGTTTGGCCAGGTGAGCCGGTAGAGCATCCTATCGTATATTTACCTGTCTTCCCAGGCACCAACTGCGACTATGACATGATCCGCGCTTTCAGCCGTGAAGGAGCAGAATGCACCACAAGCGTATTCTGCAACCTCACACCTGAACAAACCCACGAATCAGTTGCGACAATGGCTCGTATGATTGATGAATGCCACATCTTGGCGTTCAGCGGTGGTTTTTCGCTCGGCGACGAACCTGATGGCAGCGGCAAGTTTATCGCAAGCGTTATTATGAACGATGCGGTGAAAGAAGCTATCGAACGTCTTCTGAAGCGCGGCGGTCTCGTAATCGGTATATGCAACGGCTTCCAGGCACTGGTTAAGTCCGGCCTTCTACCATTCGGCAAGATCGGAGAACTCTCAGCAGACAGCCCGACGCTCTTCCGCAACGACATCAACCGTCATATCTCTCAGATAGCAGTCACTCGTGTAGGGAGCGTGGCCTCTCCTTGGCTTGACGGTTTCTCTATAGGCCAGCTACACTCTATAGCTGTTTCTCACGGAGAGGGTAAATTTACAGCGAGCGCAGAACTCGTGAAGCAACTTGAAGAGGCAGGTCAGATCGCATTCCAGTACGCAGATGCTGAAGGCAACGCGACAATGACGAGTCCTTTCAACCCGAACGGATCTTCCGATGCCATAGAAGGCATCATAAGCCCCGATGGTCAGATTCTCGGCAAAATGGGACACTCCGAGCGTTACGACGAAGGACTCTTCAAGAATATCGCCGGCGACAAGCGCCAGAATCTCTTCGCTAACGCTGTCAAATATTTCCGCAAATAATTTAGAATTTTGAATTTAGAATTTAGAATTAATCATTCGTAGTTGATTCTAAATTCTAAATTCCTAATTCATAATTATGATTTTTCTTAGCTCATTTCTGAATTAGAACTAATTCTAAATTCAAAATTCTAAATTCTAAATTAAAGATGGCTAAATCATATGAAGCCTCCGGCGTTAACCTTGAAGCCGGATATGAAGTAGTGAGCCGCATCAAAAAGCATGTGGCAAGCACAAACCGACCGGGTGTCATGGGCAACATTGGCGCTTTTGGCGGTATGTTCGATCTCGCAAGCCTCGGATACAAGGAGCCGATCCTCGTCAGTGGCACCGACGGCGTGGGCACCAAGCTTAAGATCGCCTTCGCTGTTGACAAACATGACACAATTGGCATCGATGCTGTGGCTATGTGCGTCAATGACGTTCTCGCTCAAGGAGCAGAACCCCTCTTCTTCCTCGACTATGTAGCTGTCGGCAAAAATGAACCAGCCGTTGTAGAGGCAATCGTATCCGGAGTAGCCGAAGGTTGCCGCCAGGCAGGATGCGCACTCATCGGCGGAGAGACAGCCGAGATGCCGGGCATGTATCAGCCGGGTGATTATGATATTGCAGGATTTACTGTAGGAGCCGTTGACCGTGCCAATCTCATTGACGGAAGCAAAGTTAAGACCGGAGATGTGCTAGTAGGCATCGCTTCTTCAGGCGTTCACTCCAATGGTTTCTCACTCGTACGCAAGATTGTAGCCGACGCTGGCCTTGAATTCGACAAGAAATATGAGGAGACCGGCGACAAGACTCTCGGAGAGATGCTTTTGACTCCAACCCGTATCTACGTGAAACCGGTACTCGACGTGATACGCAACGTTGACGTTCACGGAGTAGCTCACATCACCGGTGGAGGCTTTGACGAAAACATTCCCCGAATTCTCCACGAAGGACAGGGTATCGAAGTGAAAGAAGGCTCCTGGGAGATACTCCCCGTCTTCCGTCTTCTTGAGAAATACGGCAAGGTGCCTCACCGCGAGATGTTTAACATCTTCAACATGGGTATCGGAATGGTTCTTGCCCTCGACGAAAAAGACGCCGCAAAAGCTATCGAGATCCTCGAAAAGAATGGCGAAAAAGCGACCGTCATCGGCAAAATCACTGATAAGCCGGGAGTAGAAATAAAAATGGTTTAAAGGTTTAAAGGTTTAAAAGTTTAAATTTCATAAGCAATTGAGCCATGTATGTTTTCTCATTTGAAAAGTTAACTGCGTATCAAGCGACTCGTAAGTTAGCTTTAGAAGTTTATAAAATCATTCGAGATCTGCCGTCCTATGAAACCTTTGCTTTAGGGTCTCAGTTAAGGAGATCAATGATTTCAGTGACTTCAAATATTGCTGAAGGTTGTGGAAGAATATCCTATAAAGAAAAAATTCATTTTTTGGAGATTGCTTATAGTTCTTTATTGGAAGTATATAGCCAAATACAAATGAGTGTAGACTTATTCTATGTTTCAAATGAACAGTTTATAGCTATTCAACCACAATTTGCGGAAGTTGCTCGATTGATTAATGCTTTGAGAAAATCTTATATTAAAGAATCAAATTCTCAATCTTATAAACATTAAACTTTTAAACTATTAACCATTAAACTATTAAACTTTTAAACTATTAAACTAACTATATGAGAGCACTTATTAGCGTAAGCGACAAGCGCGGCGTGGTGAATTTCGCTCGTCAGCTCCAGGAAATGGGCTGGGAGATTATCGCCACCGGGGGAACAATGAAGGCCCTCCGCGACGCCGGACTTAAGATTATCAACATCAGCGACGTGACTGGATTCCCCGAAATCTGCGAAGGTCGAGTTAAAACTCTTCATCCAAAGGTACACGGCGGTCTCCTTGCCCGCCGCGACGTTGCAGAACATATGGAAGAAATTGCTGCCAACGGCATCGAGACTATCGAGATGGTCTGCGTAAACCTTTACCCATTCGAAGCAACTGTTGCTAAAGAAGGGGTGACATTAGCAGATGCTGTGGAGAATATCGACATAGGTGGTCCTTCCATGCTACGCAGTGCAGCTAAAAATTTTGCTTCAGTGACTGTAGTATGCGATCCTGATGACTATGCAAAAGTAATCGAAGAGATCCGGACCACTGGCGACACTACTCTTGAGACTCGCTTCAAGCTTTCCGCAAAGGCTTATACCCACACAGCACTCTACGACAGCCACATCGCCACATACATGCGCGAAAAGGCAGGTCTGGAAGAGAAACTGTTCCTTTCATTCGACCGAGTACAGACTCTGCGCTATGGAGAGAATCCTCATCAGAATGCTGCTCTATACAAGGCTCCTGAAGAAGAGTCATACTCTCTCCTCAGTGCGAAGCAACTTAACGGGAAAGAACTCAGCTACAATAATATCCAGGATGCCAATGCGGCCCTCAATATCGTACGCGAATTTGACGAGCCATTCTGTGTTGGCCTGAAACATATGAACCCCTGCGGAGCGGCTGTAGGCGCCACTATCGAAGAGGCTTGGCAGAAAGCTTATGAAGCAGATAAGGTCAGCATCTATGGAGGTATAGTAGCTATGAACCGTCCTCTCACTCTCGAGGTAGCTAAATCCATGAAGCCCATCTTCCTTGAGATCGTAATGGCTCCTGCTTTCGACGAGGACGCTCTCGAACTCCTGAAGACCAAGAAAAACCTCCGCGTGCTCGAAGTCAAGATGGATGGCAGCAAAGAAGCTCAGCGTCAATATGTAGGCATCAACGGCGGTCTGCTTGTGCAGGATGCCGACACTACTACTAAAGATGTGACAGCAGACATGACTGTGACTGAAAAGAAACCAACTGAGCAGGAACTCAAAGACATGAACTTCGCATGGCGCATCGTGAAGCACGTGAAGAGTAACGCGATTGTTATCGTGAAGGGTGGTATGACTCTTGGTGTTGGTGCCGGACAGATGAACCGCGTTGGTTCTGCCGACATCGCTCTTGAGCAGGCCCTCGCCTCTGGAAATACCGAAGGTCTTGTACTCGGTAGCGACGGTTTCCTTCCTTTCGGCGACACGGTAGAACTCGTTGCCGACAAGGGTGTGACAGCAATCGTACAACCCGGTGGATCTATCCGCGACCAGGAATCAATCGACAAGGCCAATGAAAAGGGATTGACAATGCTTTTCACCGGTATGCGCCATTTTAAGCACTAATCTTATATGGAACTTCATCATTTATATAGCGAAGCTATCGCTCCGCAGGAAAACCAATTTCAAGTCCCCAAAATGCAACCTGGGCGCGAAGAGGAGATCCGTCCAGGCAAAACAGTAATGGTGATAGGCAGTGGCGGGCGAGAACATGCTATTGTCGATGCACTCTCCCGCAGTCCGCGAGTGCAGAAGATCTACGCATGCCCCGGCAATCCGGGTATGGCTAAGCATGCAACCTGCGTTCCTATAGGAGTGACAGATATCCCGGGTCTTGTGGATTTCGCGAAAGAGAAGCACGTTGATCTCACTGTAGTGGGTCCTGAAGCTTCGCTTGCAGCGGGAGTAGCTGACGCTTTCAAAGCAGAAGGTCTCCGCATATTTGGTCCTACAAAAGCTGGAGCACGCATCGAGTCAAGCAAGGAGTTTGCTAAGGAGATAATGGAGAAATATGGTGTTCCCACCGGTTTCTACAAGAGCTTCGACCGCTATGAAGATGCGAAGGCATATGCAGAGTCTCTTCCACTCCCGACAGTCATCAAATATGACGGTCTGGCAGCCGGTAAGGGTGTGGTGGTAGCCTCTACCAGAGAGGAGGCAGATGCAGCTCTCCGCGATATGCTCCTTGATTCCGCTTTCGGTAAAGGACGGGTGCTTATTGAGGAGTTTCTTGATGGTCCGGAATTCTCCTTTATGTGTGCAGTAGGGGGCCGCAAGGTATATCCTCTTGCTCTTGCTCAAGACCACAAACGTGCTTTTGATGGCGACAAGGGTCCAAACACCGGCGGCATGGGAGCTTACTCACCCCTCCCCTTCATCAGTGAGGATGTCCGCGAGAAAGCATTAAAGGAAATACTTCAGCGCACGGCTGATGGCCTTGCAGATGAAGGAATCGATTATACCGGTATCCTTTACGGTGGCCTTATTCTGACTAAGGATGGTCCGAAGGTGATTGAGTTCAACGCACGTTTCGGCGACCCGGAGACAGAAGTGGTCCTCCCCCGCCTTGAAAGTGACATCTACGATCTTTTCGATGCTGCTATCGACTCAGCCGATCACGAGACAAAGTGGAGTGATGACGCTTGCCTCGGTGTAGTACTTGCATCCAATGGCTACCCCGGTTCCTATAAGAAAGGCGTTGAGCTTGACTTCGACGGATGTTCAAAAGTTTACCACATGGGTACAGCCGTAAAAGATGGTAAGCTTGAGACTGCCGGCGGACGTGTGGCAATGGTGACAGGTAAAGGCAAGACACTCGAAGAAGCCGCTGCAAACGCCTATGCAGATGTCAAGAAATCAGCTCGCGAAGGCCTCTTCTACCGCTCCGATATCGGAAAGCAAGTACTTTAAATAATTTTGAATGTTGAATTTTGAATTTAGTCTCAAAATATTCAAAATTCAACATTCTAAATTCAAAATTCAACATTCTAAATTCAAAATTAGAAATAATGACCGACAGATACGGAAGAGACGTGATGCGTCGCGTCTGGACTGAAAAGAATAAATTCGACGCCTACCTTAAGGTAGAGATCCTTGCCGCTGAAGCTTGGAGCAAACTTGGTGTCATTCCGGAGGAAGACGTAAAGAAACTTTGGGATAAGGCTACCTTCGATATTGATCGCATCAAAGAAATAGAGGTGCAGACACGCCACGACGTGGTGGCCTTCACTCGCGCGGTGAGCGAGAGCCTTGGTGAAGAACGTAAGTGGGTACACTATGGTTTGACATCTACAGATGTAGTTGACACAGCTAATGGCTACCTCTTCAAGCAGGCCGACGAAATCATACGCGAAGACCTTGAAAAATTCTGTGAAATGCTCAAGAAACAAGCTATCCGCTTCAAAAATCAGCCTTGCATCGGACGCACTCACGGTATCCATGCCGACATAACAAGCTTTGGCCTAAAATGGGTGCTTTGGCTCGCTGAGATGAAGCGTAACGTAGAGCGTTTCAATCTTGCGGCAGCTGGCGTAGAAGTAGGTAAGCTCAGTGGTGCTGTAGGTAACTTTGCAAATATCCCACCTTTCATTCAGGATTATGTTTGCGAACACCTCGGCATCAACTCTGCTGACATTTCGACACAGGTGATACAACGCGACCGCCACGCGTATTACATGTCTACTCTCGCTCTAATAGCATCCAGCCTAGAGCAGATGGCAATGGAAGTGCGCAATCTTCAACGTACAGAAGTTCACGAAGTAGAAGAAGCTTTCGGCAAAGGACAGAAAGGCTCCAGCGCAATGCCCCACAAGCGCAATCCTATCGGAAGCGAGAACATATGCGGCTGTGCCCGCGTGATGCGTGGGTATATGGCCACTGCATATGAAAACGTAGCACTCTGGCACGAGCGTGACATTTCCCACTCCGCAACAGAACGAATCATCATGCCGGATGCAACCATCTTGCTCGACTATATGCTCAACCGCATGATGGGAATCCTTGAGAATCTCACCATATTTGAGGATAAGATGATGGCAGACATCTACATGACCAATGGCGTCATCTTCGCACAGCGCGTGATGAATGCCCTCATCGGTAAGGGATGGGTACGCGAACAGGCCTACGACACAGTGCAGCCGGTAGCAATGAAAGCCATGGCTACCAACAGCAACTACAAGGATCTTCTCCTTCAGACGCCCGCTGTCATGGAAATGCTCACTCCTGAAGAGCTCGAAGCCTGCTTCACTCTCGATTACTACCTCAAAAACGTCGATTATATTTACAAAAGAAATGGAATAGAATAATCTTATAAGTTTTATAAGATTTATAAATAATAAGATATGTCTGAAAGATTAGTAGTCACCGGCTCCCAGTGGGGAGACGAGGGCAAAGGAAAGATCACCGACTACTTCGCTTGCCGTGCCGATATGGTAGTCCGTTATCAGGGAGGCAACAATGCTGGCCACTCGGTGATGTTTGACGGTCATAAATACTCACTCCAGAGTATCCCCTCTGGGATTTTCAACCCTAAGACTGTCAACGTGATGGCCAACGGTATGGTAGTTAACCCTGTTTCGGTAATCGCGGAACTTGAAAAGCTCCACAACCAAGGCATTACTGATTACCAGCTTTACATCTCCGACCGCGCCGCTATGGTGATGCCCTGGCACAGTATGCTCGACGGAGCAAGCGAAAACCTCAAAGGTGATGCAAAGATCGGTACTACAAAGAAAGGTATCGGCCCAGCTTACACCGATAAATATTCCCGCATAGGTCTGCGCATGGGGGATCTTCTCGATCCGGAATACTTCGCAGAACGCCTTAAGGCAGCTCTTGAAGTGAAGAACATGGAGCTAAAGATGTATGGACTCGAACCCCTTGACTACCAGCAGATCTATGACCAGTATATGAATATAGCCAAGGTGCTTGGTCCACGCATTTGTGATACAAGCCTCCTTATTGACGACGCTATCCATAGCGACGCCAAGATTCTTTTTGAAGGAGCCCAGGGCATGATGCTCTGCATCGATCATGGCACATATCCATATGTGACGTCTTCTTGCCCTTCAGCTGCAAGCATCTCTCAGGGTGCAGGCATTGCTCCAAAGTGGATTGAAAACGTAGTTGGAGTAGCAAAAGCATATTGCACACGTGTTGGTGAAGGCCCATTCCCCACCGAGCTCTTCGACGAAACAGCACATGAGATACGCGAACGCGGACACGAATATGGCACTGTAACAGGTCGCCCTCGCCGTATAGGCTGGTTTGATGCCGTTGTTGCCCGCTACACTTCTCGCCTCGCCGGCATCGACTATTGGGCGCTAATGCTTTTCGATGTCCTTTCAGGTCTTGATAATGTTAAAATTTGCGTAGGCTATGAGCTCGATGGTAAGGAAGTGATGGCACCTCCTTCCACTATCCATATGCTTGCTAAATGCAAACCCATTTACATTGAAATGGATGGTTGGAAAGAGGATATAACCGGTATCAAGAGCTACGACGAACTTCCGGAAGCAGCAAAAGCTTACGTAAGAAAGATCGAAGAACTCACCGGTACCAAAGTTGGCATCATTTCCGTTGGTCCCGACCGATCCCAGACCATCATGATCTCTGAAACTCTCAAGGAGTTTTAAAATTCTAAATTCAACATTCAAAATTATTACAATGGGTTTTTTAGATGAAAAAATAGCGCTGGAAGGCTTTACATTTGATGATGTGCTGCTCATCCCTGCTTATTCAGAAGTGATTCCGAGCGAAGTTAAACTCGCTACCCGCTTCTCACGCAATATACCCCTCAACATACCTTTCGTGTCAGCAGCCATGGACACTGTCACTGAGTCTGACATGGCAATTGCCATTGCCCGCCAGGGTGGCATCGGTGTAATCCACAAGAACATGAGCATCCAGGCTCAGGCTGACCAGGTGCGCCGCGTAAAACGTGCTGAATCCGGTATGATCTATGATCCCGTGACCATCCACGGCGATCAGACCGTAGGAGATGCTCTTCAGCTTATGCACGACAACCACATTGGTGGCATTCCCGTGGTGGATGCTGAAGGAAAACTCGAAGGTATCGTGACAAACCGCGACCTCCGTTTCCAGAAGGATATGAATATCCTCATCAAAGATGTGATGACAAAGGAGAACTTGATTACTACCAATAATCCTTCTTTGGCTGAAGCTTCTGAAATCCTTCTCAAGCACAAGATTGAGAAACTTCCGGTGGTAGATGAGAACGGCAAACTCGAAGGCCTCATCACCTATCGCGACATCACCAAGATCAAGGATTATCCTAACGCTGCTAAAGACAGCAAGGGTCGTCTTCGCGTTGCTGCCGGAGTAGGTGTGACTTCAGATACTCTCGAACGTGTCAAGGCTCTCGTAGAAGCTGGTGCTGATGCAGTAGTAATCGACACTGCTCACGGCCACAGCCAGAATGTAGTGAACACTCTTAAGAAGGTTAAGGCCGCTTATCCTGAGCTTGACGTAGTAGTAGGCAATATCGCAACTGCTGATGCTGCCAAGTTCCTCATTGAGGCAGGAGCAGACGGCATCAAGGTTGGCATCGGTCCTGGTTCTATATGTACTACTCGTATCGTGGCAGGTGTAGGTGTACCTCAGCTTAGCGCAATCTTCGAGGCTGCCAAAGCTGCTCATGCACTTGGCGTGCCAGTCATCGCTGACGGTGGTCTCCGCTATTCAGGTGACATCGTGAAGGCACTCGCTGCAGGCGGCGACAGCGTGATGATGGGCTCAATGTTTGCAGGCACTGAGGAGTCTCCCGGTGAGACTATCATCTACAATGGACGTAAGTTCAAGTCATATCGTGGCATGGGCTCTATCTCAGCAATGCAGGCTGGCTCGAAAGACCGCTATTTCCAGAGCGAGAAGACCGACAGCAGCAAGTTCGTGCCGGAAGGCATCGAGGCACGCGTGCCTTACAAAGGTACTCTCAGCGAGACTGTATATCAGCTCGTAGGGGGTCTTCGTAGCGGCATGGGTTATGTCGGTGCTCCGGACATCGACCATCTCCACGATGCAAAATTTGTGAAAATCACATCCGCTGCGGTTATTGAAAACCATCCCCATGATGTGACTATCACGAAAGAAGCCCCCAACTATACTCGTGGCAATTGAATTTAGTTTAAGGGTCTAAAAGTTTAGTATTAAAAAATACTATAAGCTCTAAACTCTTAAGCCCTAAGCTCTAAACTCTTAAACAATTAAACTATTCAACCAATTTTGGAAAAGATATTAATATTAGATTTTGGCTCCCAGTACACTCAGTTGATCGCTCGCCGCATTCGTGAGCTCAACGTGTATTGCGAGATTCACCCCTTCCACCATGTACCGGAGATCGATGCCGATGTGAAGGGTGTGATCCTTTCCGGAAGCCCCTACTCTGTCAATGACCCGGAGGCACCTAAGCCTTCACTCGACGCATTCAAGGGTAAGCTTCCGCTTCTTGGAGTTTGCTACGGAGCACAACTCCTCGCACAGATGGCAGGCGGCACAGTCAAAGGTGCTCCCAGCCGTGAATATGGCCGCGCAATGCTGACAGTGGTAGACGCTGAAGATCCCTTAATGATTGGACTCCCCTCTCCTACTCAAGTATGGATGAGCCATGGCGACACAATCACAGACATACCGGAAACATTCCATATCATCGGAAGCACGGAGAATGTGCGTGTGGCAGCTTACCATATCGAAGGCGAACAGACCTGGGGTATACAATTCCATCCGGAGGTTTATCATTCGACCGATGGCACTCAGCTTCTGCGCAACTATGTGATAGGAATCTGCAGTTGCTCCGGGACTTGGAGCCCTGACTCATTCATTGAAACTACCGTAGCAGAACTCAAAGAGAAAATCGGTGATGACCAGGTGATCCTTGGACTCTCCGGCGGAGTCGACTCTACTGTTGCTGCTGTGCTGCTTAACAAAGCAATAGGTCACAACCTGCAATGTATTTTTGTCAATAATGGACTCCTGCGTCTTAACGAGTTTGAAGGAGTTCTTGAGCAGTACAAAGGTATGGGACTTAATGTGAAGGGCGTTGACGCAAGCGAACGATTCTATACTGACCTGGCAGGTGTAACGGATCCTGAACAGAAACGCAAGATTATCGGCCGAGACTTCGTAGAAGTCTTCAACGAAGAGGCGCAGAAGTTCAATGGTGCCCGCTGGCTTGCACAGGGCACCATCTATCCCGATGTCATCGAGAGCGTAAGCGTCAATGGTCCTTCATGCACCATCAAGTCTCATCACAACGTAGGCGGTCTGCCTGAAAAGATGAATCTTAAGGTTGTGGAGCCACTCCGCCTTCTATTCAAGGATGAAGTTCGACGTGTAGGCAAGGCTCTTGGCATCGATCCTCAGCTACTTGGGCGCCATCCCTTCCCAGGTCCCGGACTCGGTATCCGTATCCTTGGAGAAGTTACAGCTGAAAAGGTTCACGTGCTCCAGCAAGCCGACGACATCTTCATCAGCAACCTTCGTGAGGCCGGACTTTATGACAAGGTATGGCAAGCAGGAGCAATCTTACTTCCTGTACAGAGTGTAGGTGTAATGGGCGACGAACGCACTTATGAACGCTGTTGTGCACTAAGAGCAGTCATCTCCACCGACGGTATGACAGCAGACTGGGTACATCTACCATACGAGTTCCTTGCCAAGGTCAGCAACGAAATCATCAACAAGGTCCGCGGAATCAACCGCGTTGTCTACGATATATCCTCCAAGCCACCAGCCACAATAGAGTGGGAATAAATATATTCTTATAAATATGAAATCCGCGGAAACATTAAACTCCGCGGATTTTTTTGAAATAATTCATTATCTTTATATTCTCAATCATTATGGATAACTTGATTTATGACTTCTGAAGAAATAACAGAGAATGTTAGATGTGGAAAGACTCTATAATTGGAAATCAGCGTATGAGTTTTTTGGCTTTTTCTGTCCAAAGATTTGCAATGAGTTGATGTCCTGCAGGAGTTGGATGTATGCCATCCCAAAGCCATCTTGATGAATCAGGATTACCGGAAGTTAAGGAATTAAATAAATCGTTGGTATCTATATATTCGGCATTGAATTCTTGGGCAAGACCTTTTACACTTGCGGCGCATTGATCTATTGATTTTTTCACACGAGGGAATATATTGCTATCTACTGATTTGCCTTCAGCCACGAACGGAGACATCAGAATAATCTTTACTGAAGGATTCGCTTCTCTTGCCTGAGTAAGAATATCTCTAAAGTCTGAAATCCAATTGTTTATATCGAAATCCTCAACTTCTCCATCTCTGTAGTACTTATAAACATCGTTGATTCCAACCATTACGGTAAGTACGTCCGGATCTTCATTTATTACATCTTCTTTCCAACGCTTCTTGAGACTCTTTATAGTATTGCCCGAAATGCCGCGATTGAGCCAGTTGCACTTTAATTTTGGATCTTCTGCCATCATCTTGGCAGAAGAAAGCATAACATAGCTATGTCCTAAATCATGGTTCTGGTCGGTCTTGTTGCGTTTAGAAGAAGGAAGCGCCTTTCCGGCGCTTCTTCCCCACCCTCCATCGGTGATTGAATCACCGATGAATAGTGCTGTCAAGTCTGATTTAAGTTTGATTTTGAGTACAGTTGCAGGTCCGTCGTCTGCCGGATTGGGTGTTTCTACAAAGACTTTACCATCTTTCGTTTCCCATTTGAGTTTTTCTCCTCCTATCATAGAGATATCTTCAATATCTGAAGCTTTAATTCCGGGAAGTTCTGTAGACTTTCCATCCCATTTAAGAATGAATGCGTAGAGATTCCTGCGACCTTTGGATGTGTATCTTACATCGCCTTCATTGTTTTCTCCGTAGGCTCTTGTGCCATATACAGCTTCGCCATATTTTGAAAGCCATTTGCCTACAGCATATAGTTCCTTTTTTTGATCATCCGGAATTGTCCCATCAGCTTTTGGAGACACATTTAGACATAGATTTCCATTTCGAGAAATATTGTTGATAAGACTGCGAATGATTCCATCTGCATTTTGCAGCTTTAAACCTTCTACATAGCCAAATTTGTGGCCTATTGGGTCATCCACTTGCCAGTAATAGCTTGTCCTTTCTTTTGGAGCTCTTGATTCCCTTTCGAAATCCCGGATAGATCCCGCCTTATAGGCATCACTTTTAGATTGAATCGAAACCTCTTTTCCCCATTTATCAGCACTATTGTAGTAATATCGGGCTATATTCAACTTCCATGGATCCATCGAACGGTAGTTGATGCCGTTGTCAAAATAGATGAGATCCGGTTGATATTTGTCAATAATTTCCATCACACGGTATTGCCACTCGTTCATAAATGCATCATTCTGGGGATGAGGACCAGGATGCTCTTCAGAGGGTCCCATACCTGAGTTTTCAGTCGGTTTCTGAGGAGGTCCATATAAGGAAGCATATTGAGGGTCGAATAGGTCAGTCGAATCAGGGTCAAGACTTGGATACATGAAGTCCCAGTTCTCGACACGATGGTTACTGATTCCAAATCTCATACCCTTGTTACGTACAGCCTTTGAAAGTTCACCAATCACGTCGCGTTTGGGACCATGTTTTACGGAAGTCCATTCCGTAAGGTCGCTGTCGTACATGGCAAAACCGTCATGGTGTTCAGCAGTTGGTATGACGTATTGCGCCCCGCTTGCCTTGAATAGTTCAGCCCATTCATCAGCCTTGAAATTCTCAGCCTTGAATAAGGGAATGAAATCTTTGTAGCCGAATTCATTCTGTGGTCCCCATTTCTCGCGATGTGCCTTTGCTATTCCGTTATACATATGCTTCGGATACCATTCACTTCCAGCCGCCGGAACTGTGTAAGGCCCCCAATGAATAAAGATACCGAACTTAGCGTCTTTAAACCATTCCGGGACGCTGTAGTTTGATTCGAGAGATTCCCAAGTGGCATCGTATTTGCCATCTGGGTAAGTATCAAGTTGCTCCTGAGTGACATTGATTGTCTGACGCGGAGCCTGAGCAAACATAACGGGAACATCCAATATGAATGTAATTGCTGCCAAGGCGAGTAAATTACTTATCTTCTGCATTATTAAATGATAAAAGTTTAGTTATTTGCAAATTTAATGAATTTTTCCGGTATATTGATTAAGAAGGGTAAATATTTTTAGAAGTTGCTACGTGCTGGTCATCCCAAATGTTTGATATAATTTATAGTCAGTCCGGCATCAAAGATACAACCAAATGCCAACTGCTTTCAGAGTGGATCACCCTGATGACATTCATGAGTAGATGTTAAAATTTATGTTAAAACTGAAAAAAAGCGGATACTTATTGATTTTTATTAAAAATAATTTGTATCTTTGCAGACAATTGACCTATAATAATCTATACTGTATACGAATTTTAACGATTTTGATAGGATTCGTAAACAGATTTTATTAACCTATAAAACATTTTAATAACCGTCAAACAAATACATAACAACTAATAAATCAAACAATAAACAATAATAACTAACCACATTCAAACTAATCATGAAATACGAAAACAATCACGTTTTGTCAGTATTCGGACGAAAGCTGAGAGGCAGCAGGTTCATCATGGCCCTGGTGTGCCTTTTCGCTTCGTTGGCGCTCTCGGCGCAGGAGACGACAGTGACTGGTACCGTTGAGGACGACCAAGGCGAGCCCCTCATCGGAGCCACGGTCATGGTGGCCAAGTCTACCATCGGCACATCCACCGACCTCGACGGCAATTTCTCCATCAAGTGCAAGCCGGGCTCTAAACTCGTCTTCTCATACGTAGGCTATGAGACCCAGGAAATCCCTGCCAAGCAGGGAATGAAGGTGATCCTGAAGGAGTCAGCTGCCATGCTCGACGCTGTCGAAGTCGTGGCATTTGGTACCCAGAAGAAAGTCACGATGACAGGTGCCGTCTCCTCCATCAAGAACGAGGACCTTACACGTACTCCGGTCAGCTCGGTCAACAACGTGCTCGCCGGTCAGCTCTCCGGCGTGTCTACGGTGCAGTACTCCGGTGAGCCGGGTTCCGACGCAGCCGACATCTTCGTCCGCGGTAAGGCCACTTTCGACAAGGACAACGCGAAACCCCTCATCCAGGTCGATGGCGTCGAACGCGACATGTGGGACATCGACCCCAACGAAATCGAGTCTATCTCAGTGCTTAAGGATGCCTCCGCAACCGCAGTGTTCGGTGTCCGCGGCGCTAACGGCGTAATCCTCGTGACCACGAAGCGCGGTAAGGAAGGCAAGGCGAAGATCGATGTATCGCTCAACTTCTCCGCTCAGCAGCCTACCAAACTCATCGAGATGGCTAACTCTGTGGAATACGCCAACTTCTACAACTACATGAAGCAGAGCGACGGTGCAGGCGCTGTGTTCTCCGATGAGATCATCGCACGCTTCATCAACGACGAGTCTGACCCCGAAAAGAGGTATCAGAATTCAATTCGTTTCCCCAACATGCGCTGGACAGACTACATCTTCAAGAAGACCACTTTCCAGCAGCAGCACAACGTCAACATTTCCGGCGGCAACAAGCGTGTACGGTACTTCATCTCAGCCGGTTTCTTCAGCCAGGACGGTATCTTCGACCAGTATGGCCGCGACGACTATGCGTTCGACTACCGCTACAACCGTTTCAACTACCGTTCGAACCTTGACATCAACGTCACTCCGACCACAACAGTTACCGTTAACGTCGCCGGCAAGATCGACAGCAGCGCAAAGCCCCGTACAGGTCAGGGTGCGTCAGGTATGGTGAAGGCCATCTACGCGGCTACTCCTTTCTCAAGCGCAGGCTTCGACGAGCAGGGCCGCTATATCGGCACAAACACAGACGCTGACTACAACATCGAGTATGACGATGAAGGCAATCCCCACTCCGTGACCCTTCCCTTCATCGGCTCAAGCCCGATGACATACGTCACATATCAGCCCGGTGCTTACCATAACACCGCCAACACCATCACTACCGACCTTATCGTCGACCAGAAACTCGACATCATCACAAAGAACCTCTCTCTCCGCGCAAAGGGATCATACAACAGCGGTTTCAACCAGCAAAAGGAGCTTACATCCGGTGCAGCTACCATCACTCCGCGTATGATGCAGGACGGAACCATGGAGTTCATTACAACCAGCTTCGAAGAGGCTGCCTCATACAAGGTGCAGTCTACCGGAAGATGGCGTAACTGGTATCTTGAGGCGAGCCTCAACTGGAACCGTGAGTTCGGCGAGAACCATCTCTCCGCACTCGTGCTCTACAACCAGAGCAAGGAATACTACCCCAAGACATATTCCGATATAGGCCGCAGCTACATCGGCCTCGTAGGCCGCGTGACATATGACTACGACAACCGCTACCTCGCCGAGGTGAACTTCGGCTACAACGGTTCTGAGAACTTCGCTCCGGGCAAGCGTTTCGGCGCGTTCCCCGCGGGCTCCATCGGCTGGGTAGTGAGCAACGAGAAGTTCATGGAAGGTCTCCAGCCATGGCTCTCTTTCCTGAAGTTCCGCGCTACCCTCGGTAAGGTAGGTAACGACAAGATCGGCGGTTCCCGCTTCATGTATCTTTCCGATCCGTTCGGCGTGAACGCAGGCGCGGTTCTCGAACGTCCTACAAGCGAAAACCCCTACGGCTACAACTTCGGCACAGGCAACGGCGTCTACGGCACGCTTCCCGGCGCTTGGGAAATGCAGAAGAACAATCCCGACCTGACATGGGAAAAGGCCGTGAAGCAGAACTACGGCGTCGAGATACAGTTCTTCAACGACAGACTCAAGACAAGCTTCGACTACTATAAGGAGCATCGTACCGACATCCTCCTGCAGAACTACGCAGCATCGACTATACTCGGATACACTCCCGCGATGACCAACTACGGTATCGTGGACAGCTGGGGCTGGGAGCTTTCCGTGGGATGGAGCGACTTCGTAGGCAAGGACTTCAGCTACTGGGCACGCTTCAACCTCTCTTACAACGACAACAAGATCATCCGCGACGGACAGGCTCCTCAGACCTACGACTATCAGAAGACTGTAGGTCACCGTATCGGCGCCCGCTCGCAGATGCTCTTCTTCGGCTATTATGAAGGACCGGAGACAGCAGAGAAGTATGCGGCAGCTTATCCCGAGCAATTCATCGCTTATGACGAGGAGGGCAATCCTTACGATCTTCCCCATGTGCTTCCGTCTCAGCTCAAGCCAAACAAGGATCTTAACCCAGGCGACCCCATCTATGTGGACCTTAACGGCGACGGCAAGATCGACGGCAATGACTACAGCCGCGACTTCGGAAAGACAGATGACCCACGTTTCATCGCCGGTCTTAACCTCGGCGCCAGCTGGCGCGGCCTCAGCCTCGCGGTGCAGTTCACAGGAGCTTGGGACGTGACACGCAGCATCAGCGGTGCATTCCAGCAGCCTTTCTACAACGCTGCCGGTGACGGCCAGGGCGGTCTTCTTAAGACGCACCTTTACGACAGCTGGAGCGAAGACAATCCCAACGCGGAGTACCCCCGTCCGACCCTCTCATATTCAAAGCATACTTATGCCGGATCTACCCTCTGGGAAAAGGACGCAAGCTACCTGCGCTGCAAGTCTCTTCAGGTCGCCTACGACTTCAATATGCCGTGGCAGAAGAAGCTCGGCATACGCACCCTTCAGCTCTCTTTCAGCTCCTACAACCTCTTCACTTTCTCCAAGTATAAATGGGGCGACCCGGAAAACCGCGCAAGCAGCAGCCCGGACTACCCTCTGACACGTACTTACACTTTAGGTCTCAAGGTAGGATTCTAACCGAAACATCGTAAAAAGAAACACGAAATCATGAAGAAATTATTTCACAGCATATTCGCAGCGATACTGGCCGGAATGGCGGCTACCGGATGCACCGACGAGGTGCAGCTCGGCAATGCCTTCCTCGACAAGGCTCCAGGTGGAACCACCAACCTTGACAGTATCTTCGCAAACCCTGATTACGTCAATCAGCTGCTGACATTCATCTACAACCGTCAGTATTACGGCCTACCATACAACAACACGGAGAAGAACCAGGCCGCCAGCCCCTACAACGGTAAGCTCGACGCATTGACCGACCTCTATCAGATGCACTGGTCAAGCTGTAAGGTTTGGTCGTCTTACTATACCGCTACATTCTCCGCCAAGGAAGACCCACTTATCTCTTACGCCAACGACTACGTATGGCAGACCGTTCACCTTGTATCCATCATGAAGGAGAACATCGACCGCTGTCCGGGTCTTGACGATAAGCAGAAACGCTACATACTCGCTCAGGCCAAGGCCCTCCAGGCATTCGGCTACTCCCTGCTACTCCCGCATTACGGAGGCCTTCCCATCATCGACCATACCATCGCAGACGCCGCAGAGACCGTCAGCGATGAATACGGCGAACGCCGCATCGGCGAACGCTGCACTTTCGAGCAGACTGTAGACGCTATCGTGAAATGGTGCGATGAGGCAAAAGACGACCTATATTGGGCATATAACAGCACCACGGATGCAGATGCAAGCTCCCGTCAGACCGGTCGCTGGACCAAAGCGGGCGTAATGGCCCTCAAGGCACAGGTGCTCTGGCTCGCAGCCTCACCTCTCTACAACAGCAACGAGGCCTATATGGGCGGTTCTTCCGAAGCTGAACAGAAGAACCTCGTATGGTATGGCAACTACGACCAGAGCCGTTGGGAACGCGCACTCAAGGCCTTCGAGGAGTTCTGGGCAGAGAACCAGAAGAACGGTGACTACTACCACCTGTATCAGCCCACTACAAAGAACCTCGACGGATACCGTCTCGCCTACCGCCGAGGTTACATGTTTGATGATTCCCCTGAAAACATCCACTGGACAAAGGTGGCCAGTATCTATGGCTCTCAGGGTGCTTACAGCTGGCTTAACTGGAATACATGGTCGGTTAACCGATCCAACCTCCATCCTTCACTTGAATACGTTGAGATGTTCCCATGGAGCGACGGCAAACCCTTCGACCATGATTCAGATTTCAAGTATAAGGAATCATATACAGTACCGGGCAAGGAAGGAGAGGAAGACGTAACATGGGACGTATACACATGTCTTTCCGGAACCTACGACAAGCTTTTCTACACCTACAAGGAAATCCGTGGCGGTTTTTCAAAGACATATTCGCGCGACCCGCGTCTCTATGAGAATGCCACTGTTACCGGAACACTCCAGAACCTCGCACTCCAGTCTGCCGACGGAAAGGCAGCCGGCAACGTGATGGAGCTCTGGGTAGGCGGTCAGAATGCCGGACAATGTGTCAAGCATCCTACTGAAAATACCCTTGTAGAGGCCATGACTTCTTACTGCCCTACAGGTTTCGCCGCTTACAAGTATGTGCTCAACCAGGTGGAATGGCATCGCGACCCCAACATGCATTGGAACGTTCTCACGATTCCGGATATGATCCTAATGTATGCCGAGTGTCTCGCCGAGTGCGGACGCAACGAGGACGCCATCAAGCAGATCGACCTCGTGCGTAGCCGTGTAGGCCTTAAGAGCATCAATTCAAGCTACAACGCAAGCAAAAACCTCAAGACAGACAAGAACAACCTAATCGAGGAAATACTGCGTGAACGCGCATGCGAGCTCGGTATGACAAACGCCCGATACATCGACATGATCCGCCGCAAACGTGGCGACTGGATGGTGAAGCCGCTCCACGGCATGGCTACCTACCGTTTGATCAAGAACGCAAAGAACCAGTGGGTTCGTCGTAACGCCCCCTGGTTTGGCGATGACAAGGATGGAGGCATGGCTGAGCCTGCCCGTTTCGAGTATGAGTTCTTTGAAATGAATCAGGGCAAACGCGTTCTCTGGGGCAAGGATCCCAACTCTTCTGAAGTGAAGAAATGGTTCATGATGCCCTTCCCGCAGGATGAGATCAACAAGGGCTACGGACTTATCCAGAACCCCGGCTGGTAATCAACATTTCCATTGCAGGTTTTTAACTAACATCTCAAATGAGACTTAACGAGACTAACATGAAATCAAGATATATCTTTCTAATGTCGCTCGCAGCCGGTATCGCGATGCCGGTCTTCGGTCAGGAGGAAGCAGACTCTTTGGCCAAGACCTGGCTTGATCAGGAATACAATATCGGTGTTGACCTCGGCATCACAAGGGAGAACTCGACGGCTTCAGTCAGTGTGATCCGAAACGACGCCGTCAACGAGCGCAGCGCCAAGAACATCGGCAACTCGCTGATAGGCCACGGCAAGGGCCTCATCACAATACAGGGAACTGGCACCTATTACGCCCAGAACCCTACATTCTACGTTCGTGGACTTCAGAGCCTATCCGGAAGCACCCCGCTTATCCTTGTAGACGGTATCGAACGTGACATAACACTTATTGACCCGGAAGAAGTTCTCGAAGTGCAGATACTTAAGGACGCAGCAGCTACAGCACTCTATGGCTACAAGGGTGCTGACGGCGTGATCAACGTCATCACCAAGCGCGGCGAATACAATTCCCGTACGATCCGTGTCAACTACGAACATGTATTCTCAAACATGACCAACCGTCCGAAGTTCGTGGACGGAGCAACCTACGCGAAGGCCATGAACGAGGCCCTCTATAATGAGGGTCAGGGGCAGTTCGCGAAATACACCCAGCAGGAGATCGATGCTTTCGCGAGCGGCCAGTATCCTACGCTTTACCCTAACGTAAACTGGGGTGCCGAGACATACCGCAACCATGCAAACGGCGACCGCGCCTCCGTTGAGTTCTCGGGAGGCGGTGAGAAGTTCCGCTATTTCTCGATGGTGAACTTCCTCTACAGCGACGGCTTCATCAAAAAACCTAACCAGAATGCCGGCTATTCCACTCAGGACAAATACGTGCGTGGAAATGTCCGCATCAATCTTGACGTTGACCTCTTCCAGTATACACAGCTCAAGTCGAATATTTTCACCTCTCTCGGCGAGATGCAGACTCCCGGAGCTCAGTCCAATCTTTGGAGCATGATATACAGCACTCCGGCAGTGGCTTTCCCGATCAGGAATGACAACGGACTCTGGGGCGGCAACTCTACCTGGAGCGGTGACAACAACCCTGTGGCTCAATCCACGGACGCAGCTTACTCAAAGATATTCGACCGCTCGCTCTTCTTCAACGCAGAGATAGTTCAGGACCTCTGTATGGTCACTCCGGGCTTTAAGTTCAATATCGGCGCGAGCTACGATATCCTTTCGAATATCGTGGAAGACCATTCGAAGAAGTACAACTACGGTATGAATAACGTGACGGGATGGGTGAACGGCGCTCCCGAATACTCATGGTGGGAAATCGATGACCAAGCTACCGAGATGGGTACGGGAGCATCGATGACATCCTTCCAGCGTCGCCTGAACGCCTGGGCAGGATTTGACTACGACCGCGCCTTCGGCGACCACCGCGTGATGGCTCAGCTCAAGTATTATTACGACTATGAAAGTCCGATGGGTGTGAACACGAGCATCTATCGCCACAACATCTCCCTATGGGGTCAGTACACATATGCCAACCGATACTCCCTCGGCGTCGTGCTCGCTGAGATGGGTTCTTCCCGTCTTGCTCCCGGCACGAAGTGGAGCTTCTCACCGACGGTTTCACTCGGAGCAGTCCTCCTCAACAATCCCGATCAGGCGGTCGACTTCCTGAAGATCCGCGGATCATGGGGAATCCAGAACCTTGACCGCCTCCCCGGCGACAATGTATGGAACTACTATCAGCAGCCTTACCAGGTAAGCGGTGTAAGCTATCCATGGTCTGACAAATATGACGGTGGTGCCACATGGGGCGAGACAACCCTCCTTCAGACTCCTACCATCAATCCCACACACGAGAAAGTCGCCAAGTATGACGTCGGTATCAATGCAAGCTTCCTTGGTTGCATCAACCTCACCGCCGATTACTTCTACAACCGCCACTACGATATCTTCGTTGACGGATCCGGAGCCTACTCAAGCCTCATCGGTTTCTCCGCTCCCTACAAGAACCAAGGTAAGGTAGACAACCGAGGTGTCGACATAGAGCTCGACTTCTCCAAGAACTTCGGAGACTGGAACGTAATGGTAGGTGGCTCTTTCCTTTTCTCCAAGAGCAAGATCATAGACATGGCTGAGGAACCGAAGGCCTATGACAACCTTGTGAACACCGGCAATCCATTGAGCTCAACCTACGGCCTGATCGCTGAAGGCCTATTCACTTCCCAGGCCGAGATCGATGCTTCACCGACACAGACATTCTCTACCGTTCGTATTGGTGACATAAAATACAAGGATATCAATGAAGACGGTGTCATTGACTCCAACGACATAACCAAGATCGGTTACAACTCAATCTGTCCGGAGATCTTCTATACATTCAACTTAGGTGCGGAATACAAGGGCATCGGACTCGTGGCTCACTTCCAGGGAGTTGGAAACTGGGGCTGTAACCTCAGCTCGCAGGGCTACTACTGGGGCCTAATCAACAACTCCTCGCTCGCTCAGGAAGTCTATGACAACCGCTGGAGCCCTGAAAACAACGTGGCGGACGCCCTCTATCCACGACTCAGCTCGACGAGCAACGCCAACAACTACCGTACCAGCACATACTGGCAGCGCGACCGCTCCTACCTGAAGCTCCGCAACATCGAGCTCTACTACAACTTCAACAAGGCTCTTCTTGCGAAGACAGGATTCATCCGCGATGCCAGGATATTCGTTCGTGGCGTAGACCTCTGCAACATCGCTACAGGAGGCGCAGACAAACTTGAGAACCTTGACCCGGAGGCTACCGGAATTGTAGCTCCTCTCAGCCGCCAGATCGCTGTCGGCGTGAAACTCACCTTCTAACCCATCATCCTCTAAACTTTAGAATAAATGAAACTGAAATATATAATCAGCGGAATGGCGTTCATAGCCCTCGGCCTTACCTCCTGCTCCGACCAGATGGACCACAAGGAGTATAAGATCGACGGCGAAGACTGGGTACAGAGAGATTTCGACAAGGTCGGTAAGATCACGACCCATATCTACAGAAATCTCGACTACGACCATGGACAGAACTACGGCGGTGCGATGCTTGCATCCGCCACCGACGAGGCTGTCTACAGCCATCAAGGCGGCTCCATCGAGTCTTACTTCAACGGAGCTTGGAGCGTCTCCAATGCCAACGAAAGCACTTGGGGTACATGCTTCGACGCTATCGCATACTGCAACCTTTATCTCGATAGGTTCAACAACCTTGAGTTTCCCGAGCATAAACTCGAGAAGGACTACAAGGACCAAATGTTGAAATACAACAACTATCAATGGGAAGTGCGCTTCATGCGCGCATACTTCCACTTCCTGATGCTCCGCCAATATGGCGACGTGCCATTGATGACTGAGAATTACGACTCCGAGGAAGCCAACAATCAGCCCCGCGCCGCAGCCGACGACGTTTTCGCGTTTATCGATGATGAATGTGTTGCCATCAAGGATACCATCATCGCCAACTATTCCGGTGCCTACAACTCGATCGAGAACGAATCGGCACGCGTCAACAATCTCGGCGTGCTCGCTCTCCGCGCCCGCGCAGCCCTCTACCACGCCTCACCCCTCTTCACTCAGGGCAAGAGCGATGCTGAGAAGAAGGAACTCTGGCGTGAAGCCGCTCTTCGGAATAAAGAGTGCATCGATGAGTGCAAGAAGCGCAGCATGACGCTTGCAAAGACTTATTCGAGTCTCTTCGGAGTAGACAACTGGCAAAACGCCGAGGCCATCAAAGAAATCATTTTCGCTCGCCGAGTGGCTGATGACCGCGCCATGGAGACCCGCAACTTCCCGATCGGCATGAGTGGAGCAGGAGGCGGCAACTGTCCTACGGAGAATCTCGTTTCAGCATACGAAATGACCAACGGTCTTCCTATTACCGATCCCAACTCCGGATACGATCCGCAGGATCCTTATAAGAACCGTGACTCTCGCCTTGCTGCTACTGTTGCTGTCAACGGAGAAAAATGGCCTGTAAACCTTGATAAGGATGCCCTCGAAATCTGGTATGGCGGTGCCAACTCAAGATCAGTGACCTATGGTACTCCGACAGGCTATTACCTTAAGAAATATGTCAACGGTGATCAGAAGATTTCCGGCTCCGGCGTGACTACGTCCAAACATACATGGGTTCTTTTCCGTCTTGGTCAGGTATTCCTCGACTATGCTGAGGCCGTCCTCAACTTATGCGGAAACGGCTACGAAATCCCGGAAGGATTCACGTTGTCTGCCGCTGACGCCATCAATCTCGTACGCAAGCGTGCAGGACAGCCTGACCTTCCGACCGGACTTAGCTTCGAGGAATTCGAGAAGAGATATGAGAACGAACGTTTCGTGGAACTCGCTTTCGAAGGACACCGCATGTATGATGTTCGCCGCTGGATGAAGGGTCCCCAGTACTTCACCGACATCAAGGTCATGGAGATCACGAAAAACGACGACGAACTATCCTTCAAGACAGTCACCAATCCGAGCTACATCACAAAGCGCACATGGCCCGGAGACAAGGGATACTTCTGGCCGCTTCCACAGGCCGAGGTCCTCAAATCAGGTGCCCTAACCCAAAACCCCGGTTGGCAGTAATACAGGACCGCTGCGAAGCTGTTTCCGCCATGAGCTCTGCTCAGACTGACGGTCATCATACATAAGACAAGACACAGCCTGCAGAGACCTGACCCTCTCTGCAGGCACAAAGAAAAAGTTAACCCAATTTTTCATTAACATTTATTAACTAACATTTACTATGAGAAAATCTTTATTAACCCTCGGGCTTGCATCGCTCGCCCTCACATCGTTCGGAGCGACTCGAGTTCTGTATCAGCAGAACTTTGAGACTGTGTCAACTCCCGAAGAGGCTGGATGGTCTTATGGCGGAACTTCCATGACGATCGCGTCCGACGCATTCGGTAAATACCTTGAACTCTCTCAGGGACAGACCAATGGTCGTAGCGCTCAAGTCACCTGGGGCCAAGGAATCTTCCTTGATAAGAATGGAGAGTCCGTGCTTGAAGAAGACGGCAAATACACTGTAGAGTATGACTTCGCCATCATCAAAGGCTCCAACAACCAGTACAACAGTGAGTTCACCATATTCACCAACCACGCTCCAATTGAGAACAACAAGTACTTCCTCCCCTGGAGTCAGAAAGTAGGCAACCGTTGTTGGGAAAACTGGCTTTTCGACATGAACTGTAACGAAGCCGATAGTAATCCTCTCCAGTTCTATGTAGATGCTTCAGCAATAGAAACCGAGGTAGATGTAGAGGATACCGAAAAAGATGAAGAGGGAAAGGATGTAGTAGTCGGTAGTCACAAAGAGCTGACTTATTCTCTTGACACAGATAATGCGGAACTTGCATCCTTCACTGAAGGTGCATGGTACACAGTAACCCTCGAGGTAAACGTGAATGACCGCACAGTTGAATATTCTATCGTGTCTCTCGACGGTACTGAAATCGCGGCATCCGGAACTCACAATGTTCCTGAAAACGATGTCAACGGAGATCCTATCAGCATGTACGCCGAAGGCCTTTATATTCTCGTAGCCCGTTATCAGACAATTTACGATATCGACAACATCAGGGTATATTTCGAGAGTTCAAAGGAAGTGGCAAATGATCCTACGATTGCCCTTACCCGCGTAGGTAAGACAGTGAACGAAGACGATGAACAAATTGAAAATCTCAATGTTCGTGCTTATACAATCACGTTTATCGACGGCGAGGTCCTTCATGTGACAGGTACTGACGGAAAAACGATAGAGGTTGACTATGCTGACTGCGATGGTGCATACGTATACGAGACAACAACCAGTGGAGTTCTGAAAGCATGGACCACAAGAGGAGATGCTACATCTGAGGTGATTGAAACAGAAGTTGACTGCGATCCCATCGTGCTTCCCGCTGTAGCGGCAGCTATCACTTCGGTTTCCGATGGTTATGTAAAGACCTACACCCTCAGCGTAAGCAATGCTGATGTGCCTCTCCGTCCGGACATCTTTATCTCATATGAATTCAAGGGCAAGGACGGCGAGATCATCGCTGCCGAGGACCAGGCATCAGGTGTTAAGATTCCCGTAACACAGGAAGGCACCCTCACCTTGACATCCTCAGCATTTGGTTATCAGGAAACCACTGTCACAATCGAGAACAACACCGAGTTCGCACAGACTAAGATCTGGGACTTCGCCCGCATGAACGACGACGAGCTCAAAGAAGCAGGCTTCGCTTCATGGGAGAACCTCAACAGCGCAACTACAAGCGGCTTCAACAACTGGACCGCACGTAAGCGCCTTTACTATAACCTTGCCGGATCGGAGCACGAGAACGATGAAGGCGCTATTGTTTATGACACCGTACTTCCCTTCGGTTTCATATCCGAGGAAAACACTACAAATGTACTCCCATACAGCGTTGTTAGTGCTGCAGATCGCGACCATTCTACTTTCTTCGACGGTCTCGTACTGTTTGATGACAACATGAATGTCGGCATGCTCAAACACGTAGGCCTCTACAACGATGCTACAACCAACAACAACAACATCGTCAAGATCAAGAATGTCGGTGCTAATGATTTCGTACTCGTCAACAGAATTTCAGATTACGGCAGCAACTCCAGCCATCCCGTATGTGCAACCGACGAGGAATACTTCGCACAGCTTACAGGTGCTGATGACGTGCTGGTAGCCAGAAACATCGTTGTCGATCCCGCAAACATCCCGAACTACAAGGGAAGCAAGGAGAACAACTACGGAAGCCATGCGCTTCTCAATGAAGACGGCACATACGACGTATGCTGCTCTCTCTACCGAATCGATACAGCACTCACCAAGATCGTCATCTTCTCTCAGGTAGGCGGACCTATTGACGATGCAGTCGAGGGTATCGAGGCTATCCAGGGCGACGGCTTCTGGTACTCTATCGACGGTGTTCGCGTTGCAGAGCCCACCCGCCCGGGCCTTTACATTCATAACGGGAAGAAGATCATCGTGAAGTAAGAACCCAACCGTCCGGACCTGTACATCCGCTTGTCCATAATTGGGCAAGAAGAACAAGGTGAAAAATATATTCACTGCATCATAACTACCATCAAGAGGGTGTGTCGAAATAGGCACATCCTCTTTTCATGTCTTTCTATGTGTCGATATTTTTCAGGCAGCTGATATTTGAGATTTTGTCCGCAATATTCGATTGTCAGGAAGTAAAATCAACAGGTTATAGGTAACAATGACCGAAGCCTTGTCTTCTCTGGCCGCATCATTAATCTCCTTGAGCTTGGATTTTGCCCACGCATGGGCATCGGTGCAACCATACCTCTCCTTTATCTCAGAGGCTGTGACAAGATTAAGATAAATCTTGGATGAAGTCCCTCCTTCTTTTTTGCGAAAGCCTTGAAGTATATAGAAATGAGGGTCTTTGCCATTGGTGATGTTCAAATACATGACGGTATCTTTATATTAGTACTTATTAGCACAAGAATACAAAGAAAAATCGACTCTACCAAATTTAGATTCAATTATTTGCAGAAAAATTATTAATCAAACTCCCAAACTCCCGTGTCATCCCTTGTAATTATGACACACCCTCTTTTTTAACTATCTTTGATAAAAAATTTGAAAATTAATATAAATTTATTAATTTTGCATTCTGAATAAACAGATCATTGATCAATACAATCCCAATATTAACCTAAAAAACATTTTCTTCATGAAAAAGATCTACTTTGTGGCATTGACTTCGCTTTTGTGCGCAGCCACCAATGTCAAGGCAGAAGAAGGAACGACAAGCGTTCCCGTAAAGATGACCTACGTAAATATGGATGAGCCTGAAAAGGTCTACGGAGAAATACCCGAAGGCGAGACAGCGATAGCAGGCTTTAACAAAATCGTAGACGGTGGAAGAGGGAAAACCGTAGATTTCGGAAATACAGGTTGGGGGGTCAACTACATTACCTATCTTGAGGTAAACGCTTCCGCAATCCAAGGAAACATCTTATCCGCCACTCTTACATTTGAGGCATCGGGTTCGACCGACAGCAAACGCACGACAGCGTGGGGAGTTGGCTACAACGCATCCACATGGTCAAGCACTTTGACATATAATGACGCCCTCAGAGGTATCGTCACTATGGGTGATGTAGAATGGACAACAAATAAATCGGCTGACACTTTCGAGGAATTATCTTTCAACATCGCTGAAGCAATCAAAAAAGCCAATAAAGGCATTGCCACCATCCTCGTATATGAGACAGCAGCAGCCGGTGGATACATCAAGAATCCTAAAGTTGAAGTAGAATGGACTACGGACGCAGTCTACAATGTCACCTTCACTGAGACAAACGGTATAGACGCGACTGTAACAATGGGAGAAAAGAACGTCACCAATGGAGCTACACTTACCGATGGAACCTATTCCTTCACTGCTACCGCTGCAGGCTATCAGGATTACACAGGTGAATTCACCGTGGCAGGCGCGGCCCTTAACGTAGAATTTACCATGACTCCTAAAGCGACACTTAACTATACAGTGAAGAACAATGTCAATGATGATGTCAAAACCGGCTCATGCCTTGAAGGACTCAGCGCAACCGTTCCTTTCAGCCGTTACATTCTTGCCACCGACGGTACAGTATGGATGAAGGACGCCATCAACAAGGAGTATAACTACACTTTCACTCCGGATGCCGATAATTATGAGACTACACTTGAATATGCAGCGACAGAAGATAAGGGAGTTTACTTCATTGAAGCGGAAGACATAGAGGGCATGACTGAAGTAACAAGTGGGAATGCCAATATTCGTTGCTCCAATGCTGCTGCCGGTTATGCTGAAGAGGCAGTTGAAGTCTATACACTCAAACCGGGTTCATACAAGATTGAAACAGCCGTCTGGGGCAAGGGAGTTACAATCTTTGTAAAAGCCGGTGATGAACCGATTATCACTGCTGAGACAAACGGCTCATGGACAAAGTTTGAGTCACAGGAAATTACAGTAACAGCTGATACAACCGTCTCTATCGAAGGTGCCACAGCCTCGGCACCTATCGATTATATTCTCATCACGGATGCGACTACTACAGCGGTAAATACCATTAAAGCCGTAACCGGTGACAACAACTGGTATTCTATCGACGGTGTTCGCGTAGTAGAGCCCACTAAGGCAGGTCTTTACATCCACAACGGTAAGAAGGTAATCGTTAAGTAATTTTGAATCGAGAATAGAATTATTTCTCAACTCAAGTCAATTCAAATTCTTAAATCCAATATATCACATTGAAGGACGCTCCACACGAGCGTCCTTTTTTTATCTTTATTTTCTCCATTTTTGGATTTATAAGAAAAATAATTTATATTTGCATTCTAATACGCTATAATCATGACTCAACTGAAATATCCCGTTGGAATGGCTACCTTCTCCGAACTGATTGAGAAAGGCTACACATACGTTGACAAGACAAGTTATATAAAACTTCTACTCAGCGAAGGGAAGTTCATTTTCATGAGCAGACCGAGGCGCTTCGGAAAGAGCCTACTGCTGTCTACCCTCGAATCCTATTTCGAGGGACGTCGCGATCTCTTTAAAGGGCTCGACGCAGACTCCATGGACCTCGACTGGACCCCCTCCCCTGTATTGCACTTCGACTTCAACGCCGAAAACTTCAGCCTTGAAAACGGTTTGGAAACGCTTTTGAATGGTTATCTCAGAGGATACGAAAGAATATACGGCAGTAACGAAGGTGATGACACCGTATCATCAAGATTCAAATCCCTTATTGAAAATACTTACTTAAAGACCGGAAGGACTGTGGTAATCCTCATCGACGAGTATGACAAACCACTCATAGACATTGAGGAAGATAAGGAAATGTTTGAAAAGAACCAGCGCATTCTCAAGAGTTTCTTCGGGAATCTCAAGAGCATGGACAAGTATATCAGGTTTGTATTCATCACCGGGGTTGCAAGATTCAATAAAGTAAGCATCTTCAGCGACCTCAACAATCTCGACGACATTTCAATAACTGATGAATTCGCTGATATCTGCGGTTGGACTGAAGATGAACTAATAGCAAACTTCCATCATGGCATCAAGACTCTCGCAGAAAAACGCAAGGAAAGTTTCGACGATACGCTCTGTGCCCTGCGGGAATATTATGACGGATACCTATTCACTGAAGAGGGTTCCCGTCTGTACAATCCATTCAGTATACTGAAAGCACTTAAGGATAAGAGAATCGATCCCTATTGGTTCGCAACCGGAACTCCGACATTTTTAGCACGACGCATCAGAAACCTCAAAATATTTCCTCCAGCAATTAATGGGCAGACATGTACCAGAAATGAACTGATAGCCGTCGGATTCAATGACAGAAATCCAATTCCACTGATGTTCCAGACAGGCTACCTGACAATTGGATCATTTTTGGAGGAAACAAATCGATATGAACTACGCTTCCCTAACCGTGAAGTAGAAATGGGTTTCTACGAGGAACTTCTTCAGGTCTTTCTTCCTGATTCTTCAGATCCTTTCAGTCCTTTCAACTTCGCCCTTTTCCAAGATGATCTGGTCAAAGGACGCCCCGGTGACTTCATGGAGCGTTTGGCAACGCTGCTGAAGAGTCTTCCATTTGAAGACACCAACGAATCGACATACCGGGCCATAACGTTCCTACTTACGGTCCTGAGCGGAACTCCCGCCATCGCGGAGAGTCACAGCTACAAAGGACGCAGCGACCTTGAGGTATTCACCGGGCGAAACATCTACGTCTTCGAATTCAAATACAATAAGAGCGTCAAGGAAGCCATGGAGCAGATCCATTCCAAAGACTATGCCGGACAATATGCACTCGACTCTCGGACAGTCTATCTAATCGCAGCTAATTTCAATGAGAAAAAAAATTCCCGTACTCTTGAATATGAAATAAAGAAGTTGAAAAAATAAACTCTCATATACAATAAACCCACAAGGACGCACTCACAAGTGCGTCCCTTTTTATTTAATTTTAACTAAAAATTGATTGCCAAATACAATAAATTATTGTAATTTTGCGGACAACCTATAAGGAAACTAAAATACAACCTATATTCAAGCTTGACATTATGAACAAACGATTACTGCTTGCCTTGGGTGTCACGATGGCCGTTACGCCAATTGTTACCGCCCAGCGAGTGACCGATGCCCTCGGACGAGGACTCGTAGCCATGAAGACTGACTCCGGCGTCTTCTGCTCTTGGCGTATCAATGCCAATGAATGGGACGATGGCACCCAGTACAACATTTACAGAGGATCAACAAAACTCAACAGCACTCCTCTCAACGTATCCAACTTCACTGACCCTTCCGGCTCCGTAGAAGCTACCTACACAATCCGCCCTGTAATAAATGGAGTGGAAGCAGATGCATGCGCACCTGTAAAGGTATGGGAAAAGAATTATACTATCATCAAACCTCAACATGCTCCTGAAATCAAGGCTGGTCTCGTACCCAACGATGCTACTGCTGCTGATGTTGATGGCGACGGGGAACTTGAGATCATCATGAAATATGACAATCAGGCGGCAAGCTATTGCAACGGAGACGATGGTATCTTTACCGTTGTCGAATGCCTTGAGATGGACGGAAGCGTAAAATGGTGGATCAACTTCGGACCAAATATCGGTGACTTTCAGAATAACGAAATCAACATCATAGCCACAGACTGGGATGGAGACGGGAAAGCTGAAGTCGTTTTCCGAGCTGCTGACGGCACAGTTATCCACCAAGCCGACGGCACCACCTACACTGTTGGCGACCCAAGCATAAACTATCGTGGAACAAGCGATAAATTTCCTGACGGACAGTGGTTCATTCACTGGGGTAAGGAATATCTCGTATACGCTAACGGAGAGACATGCCAGCCTTACGAATGCATAGACTATCCACTCATGCGTGTAGAGCCTGAAAACAATCCAAACAATATACTCAGTGGAAGTGCCTACGATACCCTCGTAAATAAAGAATGGGGCGACGGCTATGGACACCGGTCATCGAAGTATTTCTTCGGGGCTCCTTATCTCGACGGCCGTAAACCAAGCCTTTTCCTTGCCAGGGGTATATACACTAAGCACAAAATGATTGCCTACGATATTGATCCTACAACTCACAAACTCGTTGAACGTTGGCGTTGGAACGATCTCGGAGGTTCGTGGTATGGTCAAGGATACCATAATTTCGGTATAGCCGATGTGGATTGGGACGGCCGCGACGAGATAGTGTATGGCTCCATGGTGATCGACGACAACGGCTATGGACTCTCGACAACGGGTCTTGGGCATGGTGATGCCCAACACTGCGGCGACTTCGATCCTTACAGCCATGGACAGGAGATTTTCGCTTGCAACGAAGACAATCCTAACAATAATTTCCGAGATGCAACAACATCAAAGATTTATTACCGTACGACCGGAGGCAACGATGATGGCCGCTCGATGATGGGCAATTTCATCGATGAGTATCCAGGAGCTGAAGGTATTTCATCAAGAGACGATGCAATCATTGGCGGTGCATCCCATAAAGCAATAGTAGGTGACAATAAGTCTTCCGTCTCCATCACTCAAAACTACCGTGTATTCTGGGACGGTGACCTCTGCGATGAATCGTTTGACTACAACAGCGGTAAGAACACCCAAGGCGCTATATACAAACCACGAGAGGGCCGGATTGCCCTTCTCGAAGGGAGCCGAACTAACAACGACACCAAGGGTACGCCCTGCTTCCAAGGTGATATTCTCGGAGACTGGCGTGAGGAGTATATCATGCGCGATGGCGACAACAATATACGTATCTATTCCACTAATATCCCGACAGAACATCGCATTTACTCACTTTGGTATGACCACCAATATCGCAATGCGATGAATTGGCAGATGTGTGGCTACAACCAACCTCCTCACGTAAGCTTTGCACTCAGCTCATTCGAAGACATAACGGTTCCACCAGCTCCTCTTACCATGACAGGACGTACGGAAGTAGCAAATGACGGCATTATCGATGCATCCCTCAACGGAAAGCACGTGATCATATGCGAGACTGGCGACATGTCTCTCTCAGCAGCCGATGGAGTCTCTCCCGCCATCCTTACTGTCAACACGCCGACATGGGTAGAAGGCCACAACAACAATAATAATATAACGACTAAAACTTATACCCACACTGTTACTTCAGGAACTTTCGATGGAGACATGCGTCTCATCAAACAGGGTGACGGGAAGCTGGTAATGCCATCGGGAACACATCCCTACAGCGGCAAGACTGAAGTATGGGCTGGCGTTCTTGCTATTAATGGAACTCTGACATCAAGTCCGATCTGGTTAAACCGCTTTGGAGTATTAGAAATCACTAATCTCAACGCGCCTGCCGGAATCGATATGAAATATGCATCCGTGCTCAGACTTGGCGATGATTCCACTGTCGGTGAACTCACAACAGGTAATTTGACTCTTGGCTTCGGATCTATAGTGGAACTTGATGCTTTTGCAAATGAATCTATCGATAAGGTAAACGCTTCAAAACTGACAATTGAGAAGAAAGATTGGACTAACGGGCCGGAATATCTTCAGCCAATCATTAGGATTACTGCCCATCCAGCTGAAGACGCTACCAATCTACCCTCCGGAAAATACCTTATAGGCGAAATTGGAGAAATCGATGGAGATTTGTCAGATATAATACTCCTTGGTCTTGAGGAGATGAAAAAAGAGCTAATTTATGAAGATGGAAAACTTTATGCAAATCTTTCAGCCTACCAGCCTGGCGTAAAGACTTGGATAGGTGGTGAGACCTCCATGTGGGATCTCGATCATTCAAGTGCCTTCAAGAATGAGGAGTCCGGCTCTGAAGATGTATTCGTACCAGGTGATGAAGTGATTTTCGACGATTCTGCTCTTACAACCGACATTCTCATCAATGGTAGACTACAACCATCTGCCGTAACCTTTAAAAACAACGACAAGAACTATACATTATCAGGAGATGGACAAATCGTAGGAGAAGCAAAACTCATCAAGGAAGGTAATGGCACTCTTACCATCAATAATATCAATAGCTACACGGGGGGCACTTACATCAACGGTGGCAAAGTAATTGCCGGCGTCTTCTCCAATAAAATTGGTAATGATTTGGGCGCTCTTTCAGATGTAAATACCCGCATAAGCATCACCAACGACGCTACGCTTGCAGTCAATGCTTCAGGAACCCTCGGACAACGCATCTCCATGACAAATGGCAATGCTGCTTTGGAAATACCAGAGGGAATTACTTTGACTACTTCTTCAGGAATCAATGCCAGTGGTGTCGGCCAGAGATTATTTAAGAGAGGCAAGGGAACACTAAATCTTGCGGGAGGCAATTCAATGAGCCGTTTGGTGATTGAGGAAGGTACTGTGAACGCTTCTGAGGTAAATGATGTCATTTCACTTCCTTCTACAGTTGAATTTGTGAAAGGTGCACTCTGGGATCCTGAAAGCATGTACACTTACAGTAAGAATCCAACCAACTATCATGTGGCGGAAGGCAACAGCGGCTCTCTTTATCTTGATTCCCGATGCTCTTATTCCGGGAAATTGACAGGTGCCGGCACATTCTCAGTCTATGCAGCTGGAGTGCGTTGCGACCTCACTGGAAACTGGTCGGAATTTGAAGGAGAACTTGTTGCAGGATACCATAAGCGTGGTGCCTACGACCCTGACTTCAAGTGGGATAACGACTATGGTATGCCCAAGGCAACTCTCTCCATTTCATCTGGTGTCACCTTCAATGCACAGGGTCGCAACATAAAACTCGCAGCCCTAAAGGGCGCGGGCACATATAATGGAACCGGCACTCTTACCATCGGCAACGACGATAAGAACATCAATTTCAATGGTTCGTTTGCAGGGAAACCCAAAATTGTCAAAATCGGCAAATGTGATATGGGCTTATCTAAGCTTGTGTCAGAAATCAACGGTCTGACAGTAAAGGGTGGAACTCTTTCACTCAATGCAACCAAGGCGCCCTACAATACCGAATTCCTAAAAGCCCCACTTACCATTGAAGGAGATGGCAAACTTCGCGGACGCGGTACGGTTGCCAATATCACAGTGAATGGTAATGGCATTCTTGAGCCTGGTTCTTTCTCAGAGACATCAGCCCACCATTATGGTCCGATATTCTCCAACGGTAATGTAACAGTAAATGAGGGTGCAACTCTTGCTCTTTATTTGCGAGTAGCAGGTAAGAACAATGACTGCTCCTACTTGAATGTCAAAGGCTCTCTGAAAATTAATGGAGAAGTAATGATCACAATGAATCCAGACTATGAGCCGGCTGTCGGCGACCAGTTCCGCCTCTGGGTTACTGAAAACTTTAGTGGCGAACCCAATATTATACTTCCGGAACTTCCAGAAGGTCTTGCTTGGGACTGCGAAGGACTGAAAGATGCTTCAGGTATACTGAAAGTTGTAGAAAGCACAGGTGTGAGCATGATTACCGACGCCACTCATGTCAACTGTAAAGTTTACGATACAACCGGCAATTATCTCGGCAGCGTCGAGACAACCAAGAAGGACTCTTCAACAGTTGCCAAACACGAACTGCACCTCACATCAGGGCTCTACATTTTAGTCCTTGAAGCCAATGGGGCATCAGAAACTATCAAACTCCAGTTCTAAGACAATCCACAAATGACACGCAGGGACGCACGACTTGTGCGTCCCTGTTTTTCTCAATAATATCCACCACCATGAAGTTGCTGCTTAACATTGGCTCCCGGATCTTAGTACTGCTCTGACGTGCGTCTCTTAAAAAAAATTTGCAAAACAAATTTTTTTTTTGTATTTTTGTGCAAAATGCGCAAATAGCACCACTATGGCCGATATCGACAATAACGACGACAACATCATCGAAGAGAATAACCTTAACTTCGAAAACCTTGATAACGAAGGGATGCCTGAAACCGAATTCCTGGTGGAAAACGGCGAGGTTGGCATTGTAGAGACTCCCGAAGACATCGCTCTCGAGGAGGAGGCAGCCGCAGACATTCCTCAAGAGCCCACCCCCACATACCGAATTCCAGGGGCCTCCGATAAAAAACACCAACTTTCAGGCATGTTCAAGAACTGGTATCTCGAATATGCCAGCTATGTAATCCTGGAGCGTGCCGTCCCCCATATAGAAGATGGTCTCAAACCCGTGCAACGACGTATTCTGCACACAATGGAAACTCTTGATGACGGACGTTTCAACAAGGTAGCCAATATCGTGGGGAGCACTATGAGCTATCACCCACACGGCGATGCATCTATCGGCGACGCACTCGTACAGCTCGGCCAAAAAGAGATGCTCATAGATACCCAAGGCAACTGGGGCAACATCCTCACAGGCGACTCCGCAGCGGCCCCCCGATATATAGAGGCACGCCTTAGTGAACTCGCCCTTGAAATACTGTTCTCTCCAAAAATCACAGAATGGCAACCAAGCTATGACGGCCGCAAAAAAGAGCCCGTCACTCTACCGGCCAAGTTCCCACTGCTCCTCGCCCAAGGAGTGGAGGGTATCGCTGTAGGCCTAAACAGTAAGATACTCCCCCACAACTTCAACGAGATTTCAGAAGCAGCAATAGCATATCTGCAAGGAAAACCATTTTCTCTCTATCCTGATTTCCAGACCGGAGGCCTGATGGACGTGTCGCGATACAACGAAGGAGCACGCGGCGGACAGATCAAGGTAAGGGCGAAAATCGAGAAAATCGACAACAAAACCCTCGTAATACGTGAGATACCTTTCGGCAAGACCACTGCGACCCTAATCGACACTATCCTAAAGGCGATGGAAAAGGGGAAGATAAAGGTGAGAAAAGTCGACGACAATACATCGGCCAACGCAGAGATAGTGGTTCACCTTGCCCCCGGTGCATCTAGCGACAAGACAATTGACGCCTTATACTCCTTCACCGATTGCGAAGTATCTATATCACCTAATTGCTGCGTCATTTGGGACAAGAAACCCCGCTTCCTGACAGTAAACGAAGTGCTTCGGTTCTCAGTAGACCGCACTCAGGCCATACTGCACCGTGAACTTGAAATAAAACTCGGCGAGGCACTTGAAAATCAGCTATTCGCAAGTCTCGAGAAAATTTTCATTGAAGAGCGAATGTACAAGGACCAACATATCGAGCGTGCTGCCGACATGGACGCTGCGCTGGAAAGACTTTCAGAACTCTTCGATCCACACAAAGCTTCTTTCTTTCGCGAAATCACCCGCGACGACTATTTGCGTCTATGGGAAATAAAGATGGGGCGCATATTGAAATTTAACTCAGAGAAAGCAGACGAAAAGATCGCATTACTCGACAAGCAAATCGCTGAACTGCAAAAGAATCTTGAGCAAATCGTAGAGTATACTATCAACTGGTATAAGCATCTGAAAGAGAAATACGGGCATGCTTTCCCACGTCGCACCGTAATACGAGGATTCGACTCTATCGTAGCAACAAAAGTGGCAGAAGCAAATAAACGCCTCTACTACGACAAGGAAGGCGGATTTATCGGCACCAGCCTAAAGGATGCTGAGTTTAAGTTCACTTGCTCCGATATCGATGACGTGCTTGTGGTATACCGCGACGGAACATATAAGATATCGAAAGTGCAAGAAAAACTGTATGTCGGCAAGAAAGTGATCCATGTAGGTCTCTTCAAGAAAAACGACAAGCGCACTATATACAACGTCATCTACCGGAACGGAAAAGGAGGCATCTACTATAAGAAACGCTTCTTCATCACCGGCCTCACCCGCGACAAGGAATACAATATGACAAAAGGAGAGCCGGGAAGCCGCATTGAATGGATGACAGTCAATCCAAACGGAGAGGCCGAGACAGTGAAAGTACTGCTCAAGGATGATCCGGGCCCGGACGGACGCCGCCCACGCAACCGAGAAGTGATGTGTGATTTCGCTACCCTCGACATCAAGGGTAAGGAATCACTCGGCAACCTCGTGACTAAGTTTAACATTCAGTCTGTGACGCTCGACAAGAAAGGGACTTCGACGCTCGGCGGACGCGACGTATGGTTCGACCGCGATGTGCTCCGTATCAACTATGACGGGAGAGGCGATTATCTTGGATCTTTCCTGGGTGAGGATCTCGTACTTATCATCACAAAGGATGGTGAGTTCTACACAACATCGTTCTCAGAGGAAAACCATTACGAAGACAATATCCTCAGGATTGAGAAATACATCAAGGGGAAAGTGTGGACGCTTGCACTCAACGATGCAGAGCTCGGCTACCCATATCTGAAGCGATTTGAGTTCGAACCCTCTAAAAATCCACAGCGCTTCGTGGGTAATGGTCCGGAATCGAGTATGATATTGCTTACGGACACACCCTATCCACGTCTGCAGGTGACATTCGGTGGTAACGATTCAGTACGTCCTGAACTGGAAATTGACGCTGAGAGTTTCATCTCAGTGAAAGGATTCAAGGCTAAAGGCAAACGTATCACTACCTACCAGCTCGGTGAGATCACCGAATTGGAAGCCCTACGCCAGCCTGAACCAGAGCAGACAACCCAGATGGAGACTATCGACAACGCCGAAGAAGACACTGACTCTTCCGATCCTGAACAGCAAGGCCCTACAATCATAGAAGCCTCTCTATTTGATGACATTCAATGATCTTGTAGGGACGCACGGTTCGTGCGTCCCCTAACACGACTTCCCAACACCTCACGGACGCACGAACCGTGCGTCCCTACTTTTCTGATAATATCATCCAATTATGAATAAACTCAATATCCTTCCTTGGATAATATCAATCTTGATAGCTTCCGGCATTGCAATCTCTTGTGTTGACGACAGTCACCTAAAAAATATAAGTGACCCCATCGGCAATTTCGATATGCTATGGCAGACTATCGACAATCATTACTGCTTTTTCCACGAGAAAGGAATCGACTGGGATTCTGTCTATATGAAGTATCGTCCCCTCGTCAAAGACGATACTCAATATCTTGAGCTATACAGCATATGTGCCGCTATGCTTGACGAACTGAAGGATGGACACGTCAACTTGATTTCATCATTTAATACTTCTTATTACCGCAAATGGTGGAGTGATTATCCTCAAGATTTCCGTCTGCGTACTATTCAGGAAAACTACTTAGATTTCAATTACCTCTCTACATCAGGCATATCCTACAAAATGCTCCCCGACACCATCGGGTATATGTATTATCCCTCTTTCTCATATGATATAGGCAACCTGAACCTCGATTATATCCTTGCCATACTCTATCAAAGCAAGGGACTTATCATTGATATCCGCGACAACGGAGGTGGGAACCTCACCAATATCAAAACTCTTGTGAGCCGACTTATCGACCATAAAGTGTCGGGAGGCACGATACGGCATAAGACAGGACCCGGGCACAATGACTTTTCAGAACCATACGAGATCATCTATGAACCATGCGACACCAACATGCGCATTGCATACCTCGACCGGCCGATTGCTGTGCTTACCAACCGCAGCTGCTTTAGTGCAGCCAACGACTTTGTGTCTGTAATGAAGACATTGCCCAATGTCAGTATAATTGGGGCCCGTACGGGAGGAGGGGGTGGCCTTCCTTTCAATTCAGAGATGCCAATCGGGTGGGGAGTACGTTTCTCTGCATGCCCCATGACATCGCCCGGCGGAGGCATAACAGAATTCGGAATCGACCCCTCTCCGGGTTGCGAGGTGCATGCTCCAGACTCCCTGCTCATCAAAGGTATCGACCCTATACTTGACTTCGCAATAGAAAAAATCCTTTCTCAACTCTGATATTACCCTACACGCGCGTTGAGGCATGCAGAGCATACCTCAACGCGCGCCTTAATTATAACTTTTTCACAAAAAACTTGCGAAAAAAAAATTTTTTTCATAATTTTGCAAAGTTATAATGGCGTAGAATGCAATAATTTAAAAATAATATTTTTAAATTATTGATATTCAATATTATAGAAATTAAAAATCTGACATTTTCAGTTGATATTGAAATATTCGTATGTATAGAGACACGACATGCGGCGAGCTTCGCCTCGCCGACGCCGGCAAGCAGGTAGCAATAGCCGGCTGGGTACAGAAGGCCCGCAAGATGGGCGGAATGACATTCGTCGACGTCCGCGACCGCTACGGCATCACTCAGGTGGTGTTTGACAGCGAAAGCAATCCCGAGCTTTTCGAGGCTGCCAATAAACTCGGACGCGAATTCGTAGTGCGCATCACCGGAAAGGTAGAAGAACGCACAGCTAAAAACGCTAATCTCTCGACAGGCGATGTTGAAATTATTGCCGACGGCCTAAAAGTCCTCAACAAGAGCAAGACTCCCCCGTTCACCATCGAAGATAACACAGACGGCGGCGACGACCTCCGCATGAAATTCCGTTATCTTGACCTTCGCCGTCCCTGCGTGAAGAAAAATCTTGAACTTCGCCACCGCATGGCATTTGAAATCCGCCGCTATCTTGACTCTAAGGGTTTCCTTGAGATTGAGACCCCAATACTCGTGAAGTCTACTCCGGAAGGG
>CAYSMP010000011.1:0-51084 GCA_964432215.1 uncultured Sangeribacter sp. | reverse complement strand
TCATCTCTCGTTTCTCAATCGGTAAGTTTTTTTCAAAAAGATAAGATTTAATCTTATCTAGAATAATTTTACCGTCATGAGAGTATTGCCCGTTGTCACTTCTTAATTCAGCTATTGATAGTGGTGCGACTTTATTCTTTATTCCGACGCCAGCCATAATTAGCCCAGCAATTAGTTTGACACGATAGTCTTCACTTATTTGGTGAACGTCGTGCATCTCTTGATTGAGCTCCTTGAGATTGTCCTCAATCTGAAATTCCCAAGCCTTAGTTCTTAACTCCTGTTCTTCATCTGTCAACTCCAAGTTGTCAATGCGTTCTATGAGTTCGTCAATATTGGATGGTGCCAAGAATGACAAAGAGGTATATTCTCCGATCTTTTTGGGAACTAATAGATTGTCTTTTGAAACGTAGAAAATACCATACTCAATAGTCCGGCTGTGCGCTTCATCATCATAACCATTAATGCCAATGGCAATCGCTTCTTCGTATGTTTGTGAATATTTTATTACAGCTTCAGCATAATGGACAGCACCGTTTACCGCATATTTTTTGCGATTGGCATAGATGGGTTTACCATTGGCGTCGTTCATGGCAATACCACCGTGCTCATCAAATTTGACAAAATCGCCGTTCGTTCCTTTCACTTCAATCATGACTGGAATTTTTCGGCCAGATGAAGTGGTTATTAGCGTCTTAATGTCAGGATAGTTAGTACCTTGCCCTCCATTTTTAGAAGGTGCGGATGCAAGGGCGCTTGTTATCTCTGGGTTAATATCTTCAGTTTTGGCATATGGATGTACTCCAAGACTGGTAAGTTCAATCTTGACATCTGTTTCTATTTGCTCTTCGATACTCTTTTTCGTTTTCTTTGCCATAATCAATCAATGTTATTGCCATTTAACAGTTGTCGGGGATCAACCTTAAGAATAGATGCGATTTTGACGAGCATTTCGAGAGATGGCTGAGCTGTATTAGAGCACCATCGAGAGACAGTAGCTTCGTTTTTGCCTAATTGCTCAGCAAGCCATTTGCCTTTACGGTTCTTTTCAGCTAAAACTACCTTTAGCCGATTAATGCGTTCAAATTCTATATCTATTGTTTCTGTTGACATGGGACAATTAATTGATGTTATATGCAAAATTACAAAGAAAAATCGGATTGGACAAGAGCCTGAGCATGAAAACGGTAGCTCTACACTGGGCAAATGTGAGATTTGTCGGGTGTAGAGCTGTTTTTTATTAATTTTTGTCTTCGAAGAGGCGTTTAAGGCGGTCGAGAGAGTGGGCGTAGATGAGGGAGTCGCGGTAGGCGATGTCTTGCTGCCAGCGTCCTGTTTGCCATTCGCGGTATTTCTTGGGGTAGTTCTCTCGGTAGAATTGCCCGAAGGATAGTTGAATGGATGGGACGAATTGACAAGATGTCAAAGTGGCAAATTGATAGGATGGGACGATTTGACAATATGACAAGTTGACAGATTGAGGGGATGGGTCAAATTGGCAAGATGATAAGTTGAAAAATTGATGGGAAGGGACAAATTGACAAGATGACAAATTGAGGGGATTTCTAAATATTTATGGTGGCGGTGCAGATGGGATAGGCGGAGCAGCCCCAGAATTGTTGGCCCTGGTGAACGCCTCGCTTGATGGTTCGGCGGAGCATTGGTTTCCCGCATTGGGGACAGGTTGGGGCGCCTTCTTCTGTGGCTTTTTCTCTGCGGGTTTCTAAGCGTTCTAGGGACAAGGCTTCTGTGAAGCCTCCATTGTCTGTGAAGTCTTTAAGTTGAGCGCTTAGCATGCTTGTCAGCATTGAGTTTATTTTCAGACACAGCACTATCAGACAATTCGCTGTGTCGGCTGCCGAGCCCTTCTCGAGATAATGATCAAGACGTGATTTTTGTTTTGTAGATCGGGCGGCTTGGGTCATTTGGTCATAGAGACGATGTCCAGGACCGATTCGATAGTCGATGAAGCGATCGCAGAAGGATTGGGTGGCTAATTCTATGATATTGTCAAGGACCCAAGTATTTAGCCAGAAATATAAGGGGCTGAATTGAAGGAGATGGGCATATTTATTATAACATTATTTTTGGACAAATTGACATTTTGACAAGTTGACAAATTGACAAAAAAAGAGGGCTTGGACAAATTGACAAAATGACAAATTGACATTAGACGGGGATGATTATTTGCCCACACAGAAGTGGGAGAAGATGGAGTTGAGGAGGTCGGGGGTGGTGATGGTGCCGGTGAGGGAGGAGAGGGCGGCGGTGGCTTCTCGGATGTCCATGGCGATGAAGTCGGCACTGGCGCCCATTTGCATTTGGTCTAATGCCCTACGGAGGGCTTCTCCGGCATGCAGGAGATCACCATAATGCCGGGCATTGGTCAATAATAATTCTTTTTCGGGATCAAAGTCGCTGGTAGATGCTTTCTTCAATGCTTCGCATAGAGTGTCAAGACCGAGACCTTCGGCGGCGGAGATCTTTACTATTTTTTGAGTGTCGCTGGGAAATTCTTCTGATACCAACACTGCATTCAGGTATTTTTCTACGGATTCAAGATGAGATTCCGATATCCCTTGAGCTGAGATCTTGGTAATTACAGGTATTATTTTTTGCCCGGGAGTTAGACCTTTCATGGTTGCATTCATTTCGTTAATTTGGTCTCCGATATGAGCAAAAGGATCTATAAGCCAGAGGACTATGGCAGCTTTGTTAAGACGTTGGCGTGCGCGTTCAATGCCGATTATTTCTATTTTATCGGAGGATTCACGTAGTCCCGCTGTATCAATAAATCGGAAGAGAACACCCTCAATTTCGCATGTGTCTTCGATGATGTCGCGAGTAGTACCGGGGATATCAGATACTATGGCTTTGTCTTCCTGAAGGAGAGCGTTGAGAAGGGTGGATTTACCTACGTTTGGCATGCCGGCAATAACTACCGGTACACCTTCTTTTATGGCGCGTCCTGTAGCATAGGAGTTTGTAAGACGATCGATTTTCAACAGAAGGAGTGTAGCAATCTCAATGAGACGTGATCGATCTGCAAACTCTACGTCTTCTTCTGAGAAGTCGAGTTCGAGTTCGAGAAGGGATGCAAGCTCAATCAGTTTATCGCGGAGTTCATTGAATTCCTTAGAGAAGGCACCTCTGGTCTGCTGCATAGCGAGACGGTGGGCGGCTTTGGAGGAAGAAGCTATGAGATCGGCAACGCCTTCGGCTGATGCAAGGTCCATGCGGCCGTTGAGATATGCTCGGCGAGTAAATTCACCGGGTTCTGCTCCATGGGCCCCTTTGCGGAGCAGGAGATTCGTTACTTCTCGGATAATCCATGGGGAGCCGTGGAGCGTGAATTCTACTGCGTCTTCACCTGTAAAGGAATTTGGTCCTCTGAAAATAGTGGCAACAGCTTGGTCAAGGATGTTGTTGGATTCGTCGAGGATGTATCCAAGGTGAGTTGTATGAGATTGTGAGTTATTAAGGGATGCACCCTTCCAGACGGAGTCTGATATTGAGAGGGCTTCAGGGCCAGATAGACGGATTATTGCGAGGGCTCCTTTGCCTGATGGGGTAGCAGGGGCTACTATAGTTGAATTCATAGTCTTCAGTCTTGATTCTTAAGATTGCATATTAGCCGCTATTTGTTCCAGTCTTTGAATGATACAATGGATTCAATGTCGTTTTCGACGGAGTCGGGGAGGGCTGAGAAAAAGTCGAGTCCTGTCATTTTCTCAACATCGTCTACGCTTACCGCGTAGGATGCCATGTTTCCGTCGCAGCGCATGTTGGGGTATACGAAACCGATGGCTCGCATTGGCTCAGCGTAAGGAGCGAGCAGCACTTTAAAGAAGGCAGATGGAACACGCACTTTATTTTTTCCGATAGTCTCTTTGTCGGAAGAATCGTAGATAGGTCCGGCTATAATGACGATGGCGGAGTCTCGTTTAGCCCATACCCGTTCTTTATCTTCGAGAGTCTTCCATGCTCCTGTATTGAGCTCATGTTTCTGTGGGCATATGTTTGCCATCACAAAACTATGGTTCATTGCTTCTGCACTCCATTTCTGTTCTCCAGCGGGACACATATGCCCTCGGTCGTAGCCGGATCGTGTGTAGTCGCGCGTATCGGGACAACCCTCAATATCACTGTCAGTCCAAAACTTGTTGCTGCGTGCAGATGCACCTTCCGTTTCGCTACCGTGAAGTATCCATGCAACATAGTTTGGAGTCTTATTGTCCGGATTGAAATCAACAGTGAATCCTTCATATTTCTTCATTATAGATTTCACCTCCTTGGATTGGGATACTTTGTCCAGATCTTCTAACTTGATCAGTGATTCTTTCTGTTGTGGAGTGTCGAAGTTTGGGTCAATAGCGCCGGGAGAAAGCTTGTTCCAAAAGTATGCGATTCCTATAATGAGGAGGAAAACGGCTGCGTATTTTAATATTTTGGTTTTGTCCATGTTTGTGCTTGATATTGTATTAGTAAGTTCGTGTTGTCACGCATCGACGCGCACGGAGTGCACTAATCACACTGTTTTTTGAGCCAAGTGAGCTGTTTTTTTGCGTAGACACGGGTATTTTTTTGAATGCGGGCTACCGCGGTGTCAAAATCCATATCACCGTCGAAGTACGCGAACATCTCTTTTAGTCCGACCGTATTCAACGAATTGAGATGACGCAGTGGGTATACACGTCGGGCTTCTTCTTCTAGACCATTTTCGATCATTTTCAAAACCCGCTGGTTGATACGCTCGAAAAGCTGTTCCCTTGGTATTTCTATGATGATTTTCTCTATTTCGAAATTGCGTTGTTTCTTCTTTCCTGTGCGTAGTGAAGTATAGGTAGAGCCGGCAGCCAAGCATATCTCAACAGCATGAAAAACTCTCTTCAAATTGGCTTGGTCTACGATAGAGTAATAATCAGGATCTAATGACTTAAGACGGTCGCGTAGCCAGTCGTCGCCCTTAACTTTCCATTCCTCCATCAGTGGCATCCGGATATTTTCAGGTACGGTGGGGAGGTCATCTATACCGTTGATAAGGGCATCAACATACATCATCGACCCTCCGCATACGATTGCTACCTCATGATCTCTCCATATATCTTTGGCTATCCTTAATGCATCTTCCTCAAACATAGCAGCAGAGTAATATGCATCCAGTGGAAGGCACTCCATAAGATGATGAGTCACCCCCGCTCTCTGACTTATGTCAGGAACGGCGGTGACAATGGGAATACCTTTATATATCTGCCGGGAATCTGCTGAGATAATCTCAGTGCCGTGCTCAAGGGCAAGCTTGATAGCAAGGTCAGTCTTGCCGGAGGCTGTCGGTCCGGTAACTACAATTAGTTTTTTCAATCGTTATGCGTGGTACGAAATGCGTTTTGAGTTGTGAGTGGGCCTGGTATGGATTATTCAGCTACGATTTTTGCAATATTAAAGATCACATCAGTAGCTTTTTCCATAGACTGGATAGATACGAATTCGTAGCGGCCGTGCATGTTCTCTCCTCCGGCAAAGATATTAGGGCAGGGAAGACCCTTGAAGGATAGCTGGGCACCGTCTGTTCCACCGCGGATAGGCTGAACCTTTGGAGTGACTCCCGCGTCGCGCATAGCCTTTTCTGCTATTTCAATGATGTGCATCACCGGTTCGATCTTCTCACGCATGTTGTAGTACTGATCTTTGATCTCAGCAGAGCAGCTGCCGGGATGCTCCATATTGGTCTTGCGGCAAAGATGTTCGATCTCACGCTTGCGGCTCTCGAAGCGAGCCCGGTCATGGTCGCGGATTATGTAGGTCAGAATGGTTTCTTCTACAGTTCCTTCGATCCCGATAAGGTGGTAGAATCCCTCATAGCCTTCTGTATGCTCAGGAGTTTCCCAACGGGGAAGCATTTGGATAAACTGGTTTGCCACTCGGATGGAGTTGACCATCTTGTGTTTGGCTGTACCCGGGTGAACGTTGCGTCCTTTGATGGTCACCTTGGCGGAAGCAGCGTTGAAGTTTTCATATTCCAATTCTCCGACTGCTCCACCATCCATGGTGTATGCAAAGTCGCATCCAAAGCGCTCTACATCGAATTTGTGGGCACCCTTGCCAATCTCTTCATCAGGATTGAAAGCTATGCGAATCTTGCCGTGCTTCACCTTCGGGGATGCCTGAAGTTGTGCTATAGCGGTGAGTATTTCCGCAATACCGGCTTTGTCATCAGCACCGAGAAGGGTTGTGCCGTCGGTGACAATGAGGTCTTGCCCGATATAATTTAGCAGTTCGGGAAATTCATCCGGGGAGAGAAATATATTTAGTTTTTCGTTAAGCGTGATTGTAGTGCCGTCGTAGTTTTCTACTATTCGGGCGTTGACATGGCGTCCGCTCATGTCTGGGGCAGTATCCATATGCGCGATGAAGCCAATGGTAGGAAGCTCACGGTCGGTGTTGGCAGGAAGAGTTGCCATAAGGTAACCGTTGTCGTCAAGAGTGATATCTTCAAGCCCCATTCCTTCCACTACAGTCTTAAGATGTCGGGCAAAAGTCATCTGTCCGGGTGTAGAGGGAGTCAGGTTAGTCTCTTCGTCGCTTTGAGTATCGAATTTTATGAATTCTAAAAATCTATCGGTTACTGTCATGATGATTCTATTGATTGGAGGATTCTTATTCACGCGCAAAGTTACAAAATTTATGTGATATATCCAAATCAAAATATCAACTATTTGCTTATGTCTACATAGAGCATATTATGAAATACAAATATTTTGCTATAAATTTGTCGGATTACGATTATTTTCTTAATTTTGCGAAGTAATTTTTTTTACTTCCGCCTACTGAAAAGTAAACGCCATATGAAATTGAAAAGAATAGCAACGTTGACTGCAATGGCCTTCCTTACGCTGGCTACTTATGCGACAACATCCGATGGTATACAGCAGAAACAGAGTGAAGCCGAAGACCATATAATATCGCTTGATCTTGACGCACGTCTTGACTGGCAGCTTGTCACGCACAAGAAGAGGATTGATGATTCTCAGACAGGCTTTATCGGTAAATACATAGCTTTGAAGGCTCATGGTGAACTGACAGAGGGACTGACTTATACTTGGAGACAACGTTTCTCCAGAACTCCTAAAGACCACACTTTTTGGGATCAGACCGATATACTTGACTTCAACTATAAGTTTGGGAATTTTGACGTCGGAGCCGGTAAACAAGTGGTGCTGATTGGTGGATACGAATATGATCGTGCTCCTATCAATCTTATGTGTCCCAATCTGTTTGTGTCAAATGTGGCATGCTATCAGTTTGGTGTTTCCGGTGGATATCAAATTACACAAGGCGACCATCTCGCCCTGCAGGTGTCGCAGAGTATTTTCGCTACAGCCAAAGAGCGTAACTTGTATTGCTACAATCTGATGTGGCGGGGGGCGCATCAACTGACCGACTGGCTCCGTCTGGAGACCATTTGGTCTGTCAATGAAGTTGAATATCTTAAGGGAAAATTCTGCAACTATGTAGCTTTGGGTAATAAATTTGTCATAAACGATAAGGTGACCCTTATAGCTGACCTAATGACCCGTACATATCCTGACAATAATATTTTTAAAAACAATACCTTCATGGGGGAAGCCTCATGGGATATCAATCCGAAGTGGAAGGTGACTGGAAAGCTCTCTTATGATTGCAACAGAGGTGTGAATATGACCAACATGACGGAAGTGGCGCGTGGATCGCAGTTCATGATCGGCGGTATAGTGGGAGAGTGGTTTCCTATCCGTAATGCAAAACACCTTCTCAAGGTGCATGCGGCCTTCTTCGGATCTTATGGCAGCAACTATAATCCTGCCGACCTTATGCAGCGCGATACCATGTATGGCTCAGTGGGAGTGACATGGCATATGAATCTTTTAAATTTCAAATAAAAAATTGGGGGCGGTTGTAAGGTTATGGAGTTGAGGAGCTAATACAAGGATATTTCGAACGGAAAAAATAAGACTAACTATCATGGATTCTACTAATGTGCCAACAGAATCAGACGTAAAGGTTGAGTCGAAAATGAAATCTGCTGGTAGAAAAGCCTACGTAAGAGGAATCGTATGTCTGCTATGGGTATTTGTTATCTTTGGAGCGATAGCCTATAAAATGGGAGTGGCTCCAATGATGAAGACCATGATGGCTACTGCCCACGATCTGCTTCTCAATACCTGCTTCTTCCTAATGGCTGTCTGCGTGCTTACCGGTGCTCTTGGCCGTATACTTGTGGAGTTTGGAGTAGTGGATATGCTTCAGAAGATACTTCATCCCTTAATGAAACCTATTTTTAATCTTCCAGGAGTAGCTTCATTAGGGGGCGTCATGACTTTCCTTTCGGACAATCCTGCCATCATCACAATATCGAAAGATAAACAGTTTGCAAGATATTTCAAGAAATACCAGTTTATATCTCTTACCAATTTTGGCACTGCATTTGGCATGGGATTGCTTGTCATTATCTATATGATAAGTTTGGGCTACACTGTAGAGCCTCTCATAGGATTTGTCGGAGCTATTGTTGGTTGCGTAGTTTCTACACGTTGCATGCAGAGTTTCATACTGCACTCGCATCCCGACTATCGAGACATGGCAGCTGTAGATGAGGTATATGACGAGATAAAGAAGACAGAAGAAGAAGGGAAGAACAAAGAAGAATCTCTATTTACCCGTATCCTCAATGCTGTGCTTGATGGTGGTAAAGGGGGTGTGGAAGTTGGCCTTGCGATAATCCCGGGCGTCCTCGTCATCTCTACACTTGTAATGATGCTCACATTCGGTCCCGGCCCCAACGGTTACGATGGCAGTGCTTATCAAGGAGTGGAACTTCTTCCTGCTATCGTAAGCAAAATCAATATCGTGTTTGAATGGCTTCTCGGATTCAATGATCCTCATCTCATCGGCTTTCCTATCACTGCTCTTGGGGCAGTTGGCGCTGCTCTTGGATTGATACCAAAATTCATGGCTGAAGGTTGGATCGACAGCAATGCAATCTGTGTTTTTACCGCAATCGGCATGTGTTGGAGCGGCTATCTCAGCACTCATACAGCAATGCTTGACTCACTTGGTTACCGCAATTTGACCTCAAAGGCTATATTGGCGCACACTATCGGAGGCCTTGTGGCTGCCGTGGCAGCGCATTTGCTTGCAATGATTATTCTTTAAGTCTTCAGCCTCCAGTTTTGAGATTGGGTGTATTATTGGAAAATAGCAAATTTTTTTGTAATTTTGTGTCGGCTTCGGACTGTCTTTCCGTTTGCCTCCGGACAGAACCGGATTTTTATGAATCACCTTTGATGATCAGAACACATGAGAACAGAAAAAGAACTTGAAGGAGTGACACTCCTTGGCAACCAGGGAACAAAATATCCCACGGATTATGCTCCGCAGCTGTTGGAGACATTTGAGAATAAGCATCCTGAGAATGAATATGTGGTGCGTCTTGATTGTCCGGAATTCACCACACTTTGTCCTAAGACAGGACAGCCGGACTTCGGTCACATCAAGATATCATATATCCCACGTACCAGAATGGTGGAGAGCAAGAGCCTGAAACTTTATTTATTTTCCTTTCGAAATCATGGGGATTTCCATGAAGATTGTGTGAATATTATCATGAAGGATCTACGCGAGCTTATGGATCCACGCTACATCGAAGTTAAAGGACTCTTCATGCCTAGAGGTGGAATCTCCATCCATCCATTTGCCAATTGGGGAGATGCGGATCACGAGGAAATGGCACGCCAGAGAAGAATATCTCAACTTGATTTCTGATATGAAAGATTCTGTAATAGTACTGAGTGGTGGAATGGATTCTACAACTCTGCTTCACGAGCGAAAGGATCAGATTACTCTTGCCGTTACTTTTGACTATGGCTCAAAGCATAATGCCAGGGAAATACAATGTGCGAGAAAGAACTGTGAAATGCTGGGAATTGAGCATATTGTGATACCTTTGGACTTTATGGGAAAATACTTCAAATCTTCACTCCTCATCGGGGGAGATGATATTCCGGAAGGACACTATGCTGATGATAATATGAAATCGACTGTAGTGCCTTTCCGCAATGGCATCATGTTGGCAATAGCAGCCGGTATGGCTGAAAGCAGGGGTCTGAAGAAGGTAATGCTCGCCAATCATGGCGGTGACCATGCTATATACCCAGACTGCCGGCCAGGATTTGTAGATGCCATGAGCGATGCTATTCAGCAGGGCACGTATGATGGCATAGTGATTGATGCACCATATACTAACATAACTAAAAGCGACATAGCCAGAATCGGAAAGAGAATAGGTGTAGACTATAATCTTACTTATTCCTGCTATAAAGGAGGAGAGAAGCATTGCGGAAAGTGTGGCACGTGCGTAGAGCGTATGGAAGCTTTGCGCGATGCGGGAATAGAGGGAGTTTTATAGTTGTGTGGTTTTAAGGTAGGAATAAGAAAGATATAATGTATTACGTAAAGAAAAGACTTGAGATATCTGCTGCCCATAGGCTTTGTCTTCCTTATGAGAGTAAATGCCAGAACGTTCACGGACATAACTGGGTGATAATAGTGGAATGCCGATCCAAGGAGCTCAATGAGTCGGGAATGGTGGTAGATTTTACAAAGATAAAGGAGCTTGTAGCCGGCAAGCTTGATCATGCTGTGCTAAATGATGTGCTTCCGTTTAATCCTACGGCTGAGAATATAGCCAGATGGATAGTAGATTCGATCCCGGAGTGCTACAGATGTGAAGTTCAGGAGTCGGAAGGAAACACAGCCGCATACGAAGAAGAATGAAATGAGAAAGATTAATGAGATATTCTATTCCCTGCAAGGAGAAGGGCATCATACAGGTTATCCGTCGGTATTCATTCGCTTTTCGGGTTGCAACCTGCAGTGTCCATTCTGCGACACTCGCCATAATGATGGAGTTTTGATGAATGATACAGATATCGTGCATGCAGTCAATCTGTATAAAGCAGACTGGGTAGTGCTCACCGGAGGGGAACCCTCTCTATGGATTGATGCTGATTTCATCAAGCTTCTGCATCAGGCTACCGGAAAAAAAATCGCTATAGAGACCAATGGAACAAACACTATTCCGGAGGAAATCGACTGGGTGACCGTCTCTCCTAAGACTGGAATAGCTGAAATGATAGGGGAGCCAGAGATCAAAGTGCAGCGAGCTGATGAGATAAAGGTAATAGATGTAGGGCAAGACCTGGAAAGATATTTCGAAATATCATGCCGTGGAGAGAATACCCTGATGTATCTTCAGCCTTGCTACGTGGCTGACCCAAAAATAAGAGAATCAAACACTCTGCGCACAGTACGCAGAGTATTGCAGGATCCTCGATGGACCCTTAGCCTGCAGACTCACCGCTATCTTGGCATACCTTGAGGATGGACCATAAGTGGGAATGGATGCACTTGATGAGTGTGCCATCCAAGTCTTGATGGATGAAAGAAATCTTTCGGTGGATTGTCTGCTATATAATGGAATTCTTCTGCCCCGGCATATTTCTCCATCACTCGGAGGAATGTGTCGGGGTTGGTCTTGTCGTGGCCGGTCTCCTCTGAAATATAAATGTCAGCATCATCAAAAAAAGCATGCAGGCCAGCCGCGTTTATCTTATGGCGCTGTGTAAGACTTCTTCCGTCTGTAATTAGAACTGTGTGTATTTTCGGATTTTGCTTTAATTTTTTCAGCATCCCTATTGCAGATGGTGCCGCATGGTAGATCGTCGGGTCTGGAATATGATTACGGAATTCAGCCACTACATCTTTCATTGCTATTGAATCTTGAAGCCCAAATTCGGCTATAATATCTTCAAGAGCAGAGTAATGGTTTTGTCGGGTCATGATTGCTGTCTCCATTCGGCTTTTAATACGAGACTTCTGAAGTTGCGGATATCTATCATGGAGCCATGAGGCGATGAAAAGGATCCCGCTTCTGATAAAAAGAACTTCAGGCACGAGAGTATCATCAAGATCAAAACCGACTACCTTTGTCATTTAGCAATGCGTATGATTCGGGCTCCCTGGATTCGCTTCACATTGCGCTTTACGTAGTGTTCAAATGGGAGTTCTTCTAATGTGACTGCATCTTTCGAGGGCGAAAGTTGGATAATGAGCAACTTGTCGCCATCGCGGTTGAGTATCCCCATCTCCCTGATGTCAAGATTAAAATCCGGAGTCAGGAGGAAGAAGATATCTCCGTCTTGGGCTTGAGATTTAAATCTATTGGGATTTTGAAGGTCACCATTGCTGATATATGGAATTTGGTGGTTGCGGAATCCCATCTCGAGCATCTTAAGACGGTCGTAGTTGTTTTGATTTGATAAAGCTTTGAATGAATCTCTATGATGAGAGATATAGTCGATTGATTTTTCTTTCTTCTTAGCTACAAGGCCATCCAAGTTCATGGTGGCGTCAGATATATTCCCTCTGAAAATGTTGTCAGCGATCCAATCTGATGGATAGAGGAATCGGGATATGAAATCAGTTGCCTGTCCCTTCTTGAACATTACATTTTCGAATTTATCGGCAAAATCCCGCCAGTTAGGTGCAGAGGAAGTCTCGTAAGCCTGCGCTAAGGCAATGCAAGAAGAAATGAAACTAAGCGGAGTGAATGAATGAAGGTTGATTCGAAATTCGAGGGAATCGGCTTCAAGTATTTCCTCTCTAAGAGCAGAAGGTGAGCCGACGAGTTTTTTAGCGAAGAAGGCCACCCGGCTGCCGGGAGTCAATTCTTTCAGTTCAGGACTGGCAAGCAGACTATTGATAAGAACAGTGTCCTGTTCGCAATGAAATGCTACGCTGTCATAAGCCTTAAGGCTTAGCGAAGACATGCATAATAAGAATATTGATAGAAAAAACTTGTAAAGATTCATATCTGGAGTAGTGATGGGTTACTATAAATCATTACAAAATTAGAAAAAAAAGTTGGATTAGACAAATTTAAGTTTGAGAAGCTTAAGTTATAATTTGTAAGTTATGAAGGTATAGTATAGTTGTGAATGATTGGGGCAGGCTAGGGAGCCTGCCCTCTATTCTTTTTTATTTGGGAAGGTGGAAGACAGTGGAGATTTCTGTCATCTGAGCGTCTGACATGCCTTCAGGCTCAAAGCCCATGTTGCATGCGCACATGAAGATGTTGGCGCTCTTGTTGAGAACATCAATCTGGTCGAAAGCCGACATAATGTCGGTGTCTACCGCAAACACGCCGTGCTTCTCCCACATCACAACATCATAGTCATCGTCGATGGCCTTGATAGTTGCCTCAGCGAGATCATTGGAAGAAGGAAGCATATAAGGCACTATTCCGAGGCCACGGGGTGCAAATGCCTTTGTCTCCGGAATCATCGACCAGAGTATCTTAGTCAGCACGTCTTTCTTAAGATATTCGGGATTGTGGGTCATGGCCACGAGCTCAATGGGGTGAGTGTGTAGGCTTGCCTTGTAGTTGGAGCCTTTCCCAATGAGATAGTTGTGGACTGCGAGATGTGAGGGGAGTTCGGAAGTAGGTTTCACTGGCTTGTCGGCTACGATCTCGTAGCTTGCACAGTCGTCACAAATGCGGATGATAGATCCGTTGTCCATAGGCCAGCGGGCGAGATCGCGCATGCGCATTTGTGTGCCTTTGCAGTAGAACCAGCATCCTTTAAGATTGGGAAGAGTGAAACCGATGGGGAAGGGTCCGGCAATAGCCGGCATTGCTTTGATTTCATCGGTGATATGTTCGGTGACATTGACAGTGATGTTGCCGCCGTTGCGTTCGGCCCAACCTTTCTGCCAGAGATAGCCGGCAGCCTCTGCCACCTGACCGACCTGATGTGACAGACCGGGATTATTGTCTAATACTGATGACATGATTTTTAGAAATTGCGTTATTCGTTATTTATATTATTTGGGGGAGGAAGCAAGAGATGACGAGCACTATGATTCCCACTATAAGCACAGCAATAGTGCGTGGAGGACATCCTTGCCATTCTTTCAAAATGATACCCCATACATTTGAGAAGACGACATTGAGCGCCATAAGTATACAGAACGACAGAGTCATGAGAGTGGGGGAATCTACGAGATAGCCTTTGCCGATTGAGAGTCCGAAGAACTGGCTATACCAGAGAGCACCTGCAAGAATGCATAGCAAAAGATTATTGACGAATACGTTTCCTTTTCCATAATCGCTCCATGTCTGGTTCTTGTGATTCTGATAGAAGCAGTATGCTGCGTTGGTGATGAATCCTCCGAAAGTCACAAGGAACGTGGCCGGAAGGGTTTTGTATTCGTTGGGGGTAAGTGCTCCGAAATTGATGTCAGCGCCGAAAGCAAGGCCGATATTGAAACATCCGCTCATGAATCCGCAAAGCAAGGCGATTAGGATTCCCTTGGGAAAGTTAAAGTCTTTAACAGAAGATTTCTTTTCATCCTCGCTTAGTGAGTTTGCCTTCATTGCTCCGGCAATGCCTATTATATTTATGCCTGCGAGAGTGACGATGACACCGATTATGACCGAGAACGTGAGTTGTGAAAGAGGATCTTGTTCAGGAAAGAAAATCTGCAGCATCACGGGGCCCATGATAGTGCCGAGTCCAGCGCATGTACCGAGTGCTATAGACTGTCCAAGAGCCACGCCCAGGTAGCGCATCGAGAGACCGAAGGTAAGTCCTCCTACACCCCAAAGCATACCGAAGAGAATCGTCATCCAAATATTAAATGGAGGTGCAGATTCGAAGAGTTCGCTCATACTGTGGTTTTCCGGGATTGCAAGCATCATTCCCAGGAAAGGCAAGAGGAGGAATGCAAAAATTGCCTGTACGAGCCAATAGCTTTCCCAACTCCAATCTTTTATCTTATTTATGGGCACATAGCAGCTTGACTGGAAGAAGGAGCCGATAGCTATGATGAGAAGTCCGAGGAATATCATTGGTTTTTAGTTATAAGTTTTTTAGTTGAAAGTTGTCAGACTGGTCAGATAGTTTTGACTAATTCGACAGAAATACTTGAAAATTAATATATCATAGGATTTGAAGCTAACTTCAGATCCTATGATATATATGATTGGTTATGTGATTAACGCTTGGATGTCACGTCAACCTCATATTTTTCGATTTCCTTGATGTAAGATTCGCCTACAGGAACGTTGTTGTTGAGGCAGAACATATCGTAGACAGCGTTCCAGGGGAGATTCTTGCACTCTTCGAGGAGCGCAAGACGCTGGAAGTATTTGCCTTCGAGCTCATAGTTGCGCAGAGTCTCTACCGGCTCGAGAAGAGCGCGAAGCATACACTTCTGAGCAGCACGGCTACCGATCACATAAGCACCGATACGGTTGAGAGTTGCGTCGAAGTAGTCAAGGCCATAGTGAACACGGTTGAGAGCGCCGGCGCGAACGATTTCGCTGAAGAGATCCATAGTCGGGTCGTCCATGATAGTCACGTGATCGGAATCCCAACGGATTGGACGGGAAACGTGAAGCATCAGTTCGGGCACGAAAAGAAGCATTGCACTTACCTTATCTGCTACGCTCTCGGTGGGATGGAAGTGGCCGGTGTCGAGGGTGATCATCATGTTCTTCTGTGCGGCGTATGCAGTGTAGAAGTCGTTGCTGCCTACGGTATAGCTTTCAAGACCGATACCGAATACCTTAGACTCTACGCAATCTTTCATCATATCGTAGCGGTGTTCGAAGATCTGGTCGAGAGAACCCTTGAGGAGCTCGCGATAGAGTGAACGGTTGAGAGTGATGTCCTTGCTGCCGTCATGCACCCATGTGTTCATTATACATGGATCGTTCTGAGCCTCACCGATAGCCTGTGAGATGGCACGGCAACGCTTTGAATGCTCGATCCAGAAGTCGCGGATGCTCTTGTCAGGATTTGAGAGCGAGAGGTCACCGCTCTTGGAATGGGAGAAAGAAGTAGAGTTAAAGTCAAGCTTAATATCGTTGGCCTTTGCCCACTCTATCCAGCTTTGGAAGTATTCAGGAGTAACTTCGTCGCGGTCTACATATTTGCCCTGGAAGTCACCATAGATTTCGTGTAGGTTGAGGCGATGCTTGCCCGGGATGAGGCTCATAGCGTAGAGCACGTCAGCGCGGAGTTCATCAATGTTACGTGCACGGCCGGGATAGTTGCCGTTGACCTGTATACCACCGGTCAGGCCACCTTCACGTGGCTCAAAGCCAGTCACGTCATCAGCCTGCCAGCAATGCATGCTGAGATGGAAATCTTGCATCTGCTGAAGCACTTTGTCTGTGTCAACGCCTATAGCGGCATATCTTTCCTTGGCCACTTCGTAGGCCTTGCGGATAAGTTCATCTTTCATAATGTGGTTATTTAGTTATTTGTTGTAGTTGTTTTATGAATTGTCAAATCGACAAACTATTAGGTTTTTCAAGCCTTGGGAGTGAAGGTAATTGTCTCGGTAGAGTTGATTGCCACTTCACGCATATCCTTGAGCGAGGAGAGCGATTTGCAAGCACGGAGCTGCATAAGGACATTGCCGAGAGCAGTGCATTCAGCGGGACCGGCCACTACCGGTATGCCGAGGCTGTCGGCAGCCATCTGCATAAGGTGTCTGTTGCGTGATCCTCCTCCGATGACGTGAAGGCGCTTGATCTCTACAGGAGATAGTTCGCGAAGCCACTCGGTGATTTCCCCATAGCGGTGTGCGAGGCTCTGATAGACCACGCGTATGTAGTCAGCGGGTTTCTCCGGTTTCTGTTGATTTGTCTTTTCGCAGTATTCATCGATGGCCTTGGTCATGCTCGCTGGGTTGGCGAAAGAAGGATCATCAGGATTGACAATACTTTGGCAATCACTTTCGAGATAAAGGGCGGCGAGTTCAGCGATATCGGATGGTGCGTCCTTGAATTCTTCGCGGCAACGCTCGAAGAGCCAGAGTCCGGTGATGTTTTTAAGCACGCGGATAGTATTATCTACTCCACCTTCGTTTGTGAAGTTGTATTCAAGGCTCTTATCTGTGATGATAGGGCCTTCGTTTTCGATTCCGAGGAGCGACCATGTTCCGCAACTCAGGTAGGCGTAGTCCTTATCTGGTGTAGGGACTGCTGCTACAGCGGAGGCTGTGTCGTGGCCGGCAACTGCTACCACAGGAACTTCTCCGAGACCGGTAAGCTCAGCGAGACGGGGGATGAGGGTGCCGATTTCTTCTCCCGGTTCGATCATCGGTCCGAATTTAGAGCGCGTGAGGCCGACTTTGGCTAAAAGCACTTCGTCAAGATCGCCCGTGTTGGGATTGAGTATCTGCGATGTTGATGCCACTGTGCGTTCTGTGACAGCCTTTCCTGTCAACATATATGATAGAGCATCAGGCATGAATAGGATCTTATCAGCATTGTCAAGCACTTCCGGATTGTTACGGCGGATAGTGTCGAGTTGGAAGAGGGTATTGAAGTCCATGAACTGAATACCTGTCTTGGCATATACTTCTTCTTTAGGCATCATTTCTTTGCAGAAACGATCTACCGCACCAACCGTATGAGTGTCGCGATAGCAGTATGGAAGACTTGCGATACTTCCATCTTTGAGGAAGTATGCCACGTCGCAACCCCATGTATCGATACCTATGCTCTTGAGTTTCGGTTGATCCGGCATCTCTGCAAGAATGCCGGCACATTTTTTCATCGAATCAAGTATATGCTGATATATTAAAGGAAGGTTCCAGTATTGGTGTTCACCAATCGGGAGCATTGGGTAGTGGTAGCGTGCAATCTCCTGCATGTCTACCTTTTCACCGTCGAAAGTAGCGAGGATTGTGCGTCCGGATGTGGCGCCGAGGTCAACGGCAAGATGATATGTCTTAGTCATTTTTACCGGAATCAGTCGAGATGAAACACTTCTTTAATAGGAATTGTGACTGGAGAGTTGTCTGGGTTGACCTCCATGATGTCTGCCATAAAGTCCCACCATTTGCGTGTGATTTCGTCGGCGGCTTCAGCATCTTGAGAATTGGAATCTCCTATCACTTCCTGATATCCGAAAAGTATATTGGTGTCTTTGTCCCAGTATATGGAATAGTTTCTTACGCCAGCCTCTTCAAGTTTCTGCTTTAGTTCGGGCCAAAGCTGAGCATGGCGCTTTTCATACTCGGCCTCGAAGCCGGGTTTAAGAAACATTTTGAATGCAAATCTTTTCATGGTGTTTCCGATGAGTTGTTAGTTAGTCTGAATGGGTTAGTTATTAAGAGAAGCAAGAGGAAAATATCAGTTCCTCTCACTTCTCTTGCAAAGTTAATAAAATTTCTTGAGAATATTAAATAAAAGTGAATTTTTTTGGTATATCAGATGTTAAAATTCTAAAAATTTAGATTCTCCCCCTTTAAGACTCAAAGGTATTTCATTGCCGTTGGCAATTAATTTAATGTCGATGTCTGTAATGGGAGTAAGATGTAAAGAAGTGATTTTCCCATTGGCCCATTCCGCGTCAACAGTCGCGCCATTGCGTGTGCGTAATCCTGTCACTGAGCCATCTTTCCATTGCGCAGGAAGTGCAGGTAGAAGTATAATAGATTCCGGTGTAGACTGAAGTATCATCTCAGCTACTCCAGCTGTGCCTCCGAAATTCCCGTCTATTTGGAATGGCGAATGTGCGTCAAGAAGGTTGGGATAGGTGCCTCCCCCTTTTCGTTTGTCGTGACCTTTGTATTTATCCGGGCTGACGTATTTGAGAAGTCGGCGATACATACCGTATGCTTTGTCAGAATCGGCAAGGCGAGCAAGAAGATTGACGCGCCACCCAGTGCTCCAACCTGTAGTGTTGTCACCCTTTATCTCAAGTGTTTTAGCCGCAGCCCGGGCGAGTTCGGGAGTCTTGTCAAGTGAGATATGATGTCCCGGATATAGGCCATAAAGATGCGACTGATGACGATGCTGTGGATCCTGCTCCTTGAAGTCGATAGCCCATTCTTGAAGCTGACCTACCTTTCCTATTTTGTAAGGAGCCATCTTTGCGAGAGCTTTGTCGATTTCATTGACTAGGGCTGCATCAGTGTCGAGAGCTATAGCTGCATCGCGAGTGTCAGTCAGACATTGGCGTATCATGGCAAGGTCGGCGAAAGCTCCCGCCGATGTTGCTGCAGGTTTGCCGTCAGGTGCGATGAAGTTGTTTTCTGGGGAAGTCGAAGGTGAGGTGATCAGATTGCCGTCTTTATCTTCGATCATCCAGTCAAGGCAGAACTCAGCTGCCCCCTTCAGCGTAGGATAATATTCTCGGAGGAAGTCAAGATCACGGGTGAATAGATAATGTTCCCATATATGGGATGCAATCCAAGCTCCTCCCATATTCCAGTTGGCCCATTGCGGATCACCTGAGTTCAGTCCTACAGGATTAGTGATGGCCCATATGTCGGAATTGTGTCCGAGACACCATCCGCGGTCAACTCCATAGTATTCTCTTGCCGTATCCTTGCCGGTGACTGGTAATTGCTTGATGAATGAAAGAAGAGGCATGTGCAGTTCGCTGAGCCCTGTTATTTCCGCGGGCCAGTAGTTTTCTTCCACGTTGATATTGGTTGTATAGTTTGAACTCCATGGTGGAAGAAGAGATTCGTTCCAAAGTCCTTGCAGATTAGCTGGAACTCGAGGCGTGCGGGAGCAGCTTATCAGCAGATATCTTCCATAGTCAAAGTAGAGTTCCTCAAGATCTGGGTCATATGCTGAGTTATCAGTATAGTTTTTGAGCCGTATATCTGTTGGCATCTCATTGAGTTCATTGGGAGACTCCCCAAGGTCAAGATTTACTCTTGAGAAGAGGGCTGTATAGTCGGCAATATGGTCTTTTAGGATTTCCGAGTAAGCCTTTTGGGTAGCACGATCGGCTTTTCTGGTTGCGATAGTGCGGTAATCTGTACCGTGAGTTGCCGGATTGTTATTCGCTCCGTTGAAGTTGGTGGCGATAGCAGCAATGATAACAGTTTCTGTAGCACCGGTCACAGTCAGAGAGCCGTCGGCGCCGGGAGTCACCGAAGCATCGAGAGCTATTGCCCGAATATCTACGCGGAAGCGTATGCCACGGGTATCATCATAAAGCATCTTTTGGTCGGCCGGCAGGTCTACATAGTTTGGAACGGAAGAATATGATGCGCTTCCTTCAGCAATGATTCCATTTATTGAAGAGTTTACTTCATATTTCTTGATGGGTGACTCGAAAGAGAGAGTGAAGTCTATTGGTTTTTCTGCCGTAATCTTAATTGCGAGAACGCTATCGGGTGCGGATGCTATGTATTCTGTAGTTATTTCGTTGTCGCCTTTAGCATATACCACTTTTGCTGTCGCATCAGCAATGTTGAGTTTGCGCGAATATTTGGTTGCTTCACTTTTGTCGGCGAAGTCAATGAAAAGGTTTCCAATGGGCTGGTAGTTGTTGGTATAATGACCTTGGACTTTCTTTTGGAGTTCTTGAGCGAGTTGATAGTTGCCAGCATCGAGGGCTTGTCGGATTTCTGGAATTGCTTTGTAAGCTCCCGGAGTATAAACGGCAGTGTCGGGTTCCCCGGTCCAGAAAGTAATATCGTTTAGAGATATTCTTTCGCGAGTTGGGTTTCCGTATATTATTCCCCCCTGTGTGCCGTTTCCGATTACGAAAGTTTCCTCGAAGAAATCGGCTGGGCGGTCGAAATATAATATTGGTGTCGCTGCAGAAGCTGAAAGATAAGCCAATGTAAGGGCAGTTGATGCAAATTTAGAAAATAATCTCATGATTTTGGGTTAAGTATTGTTTTGAAGACAAAATTAGTAAAATAATTTAATTTTCGCAAACGGTGTTCAAAGGTTTTATGGTGTCATATGAAATAATGGTTATTAATGACCATTGCGTATTTCGGATTTTGGTGTTAACTTTGCAACTCCAACTTAATACATACAATAATGAAGACTAAATATCTACTTTTAATCGGTTCGTTCATGGCAGCAATGAACGCCGGAGCCCAGACTCTGGAAAAAATGAACTGGTTTAACGAACCGGAAAACTGGAACATCAATGGCAATACACTTACGATGGATGTAACGCCCAATAGTGACTATTGGCGTATATCTCATTATGGTTTTACGGTAGATGACGCACCATTTTATTATGCTGAATATGGTGGGGAATTTGAGGCTAAAGTAAAGATCTCAGGCGACTACAAGGTAAGGTTTGATCAGGCTGGTATGATGATTCGTCTTGATCATGAAAATTATATCAAGACCGGTATAGAGTATGTAGATGGGAAATATAATCTGAGTACAGTCGTCACTCATAAGACATCTGACTGGAGTGTCATAGCACTTGATCGTCCCGTAGATTTCATCTGGATTAAGGCCGTGAGGCGTCTTGATGCTATCGAGATATTTTACTCCTTCGATGATAAGGAATATCATATGATGCGCAATGCCTGGGTTGAAGCAAATCATCCCGTGAGGATCGGTATGTTTGCAGCATGTCCTGATGGCAATGGGTTCAAGGCTAAATTTTCTGATTTTAAGGTTACTCACCTTCCTGATAAAGTCAGGACTGACTGGTTGAAAAACAATGCTGAATAATAAGGATAATGCATAATTAACAGCTCTCGTTATCAAAGGATATTGGTATTAATTCGTTTCCGATTGGTCGTCAATATGACTGGTCGGAAATTTTTTTATGTTGGAGGAGATAAGCGTTTCTATTGTGTAATCGGGATTTTTTAATTAAATTTGTGGCAAAAAGAATTAGTTCCTTATGGTAGCAGTGATGACTATGAGATTTAGTGAGGAGGAAGTGTATGTATACGGTCTCGCCTTTGCTTTGGTTGTATCGGCATTGGTGGGGATTCCATATTGCCGGATTAGTCTTAAGAAGTATTGGAACCAGAAACGTGCAAATTCCCTCAATGACTTGATTGTCATTACTATATTTGAACTATTATGTGCCGCCATGCTTTTTTATATGTTCAGGACCCTGCTTCATTTTTCTTCATTGGCATGGTTATTTATCATTGGGACTTGTATGGAATGTATTGCGTTTTACATTTATCTCAAGCCACTGAATCGATTTTATATAGAAGAAAATACCCATACTTTGAGTAATGAAGAGGCTGCCTCCTCATTGCGAAAACGCGATACACCTATTTATCCTCTGCTAATTAGTATTTGTCTGATGAATGGAGGTTTTGCTCTTGGAGGTGTAGGTTTTTTCCAGTGGATGATGCCGGATGTGGTTGAGATTCAGGATGGTCCAAGGATGTCAAAATATGAATATAAAGTGAGTAACTATTATACTTTCCCCTTTGAAAATGGGTTGAAGCCGGGAGGATCCTATATCGACAATCTTACAAGGGATACTATTTATAGATTGGTTATTGATTATGGTTTTCTTGGGGAAGAATTATATAATTATTATACAGTGCAGGGTAAGTATCCTCCACATTCTTTTTGCAGAATGCCAAGCAGGACAGTTCACGTCATGGATACCATAGCTCCGGTAATGTTGCCATCGCATGGTAGGATGGGACGCTATCGTACACAACGGATTTATCTGACCGACTACGTGCATATGTGGGATTTCAGATCGGCAAATATGACTCCATTTGGACTTAAGGGAAACAAATGGGTGGATACAATTAAGGAGAACCGCAATAAAATAATCTATGAGAATAATAAAGAATACAGGGCTTATAAAGTAATTAATCCGTATCCGTATCCTCGTCTGATACCGGACTCATTAAGAAAGGAAAAATCAGGTAGGCCTAAGAGTTCTATATAAATACTTAAATCAAAATACGACATGAAAAGATTAGCGATTCCTTTATTATCACTTGGTTGCATTTTTAGGGCTATGGCTCAAGATACGGCAAAATCATGGACCGGTACTTGGGCTACCGCCGTTGAATTCACCGGGCCTGGCGACATGCCTAAAACCAGCCTGTCGAATCGAGCTCTCCGAGAGATAGTGCAGGTATCAATCCCCGGGGATATATTGAGAATGCAGCTCAGCAACATACATAGCAAGGAGCCTGTAGAAATAAAGTCGGTGTTTATCGCCAATGCTGCCGACTCGTGTGATATAGATGTCAAGTCAGCGAAATACCTTACTTTTGACGGGAAGAAATCGGTGACGATTGCTCCGGGAGAAGCAATTTTCAGCGATGATATAAAATATGACTTGAAGCCATTTCAGAGACTCGCCATTACTGTGAATTACGGTGAGAATACTCCTGTCAATGCATCTTCCCACAGGGGCTCACGCACTACTTCTTATATCATCAATGGAGAGGCAAAACCAAAAACTAAATTCATAGATTCCGAGAAACTTGACCATTGGTATAATATTTCCTGTATTGATGTCCAAACTGCAAATCCTACTGAGTGCATAGCGATCATAGGCAATTCAATTACAGATGGACGTGGAAGCACGACGAATATGCAAAACCGCTGGCCTGACTTTCTTGCGAAGGCACTTGGAGGCAATGTCGGTGTTCTCAACCTTGGTATCGGAGGTAATGCCGTGGTAAATGGTGGTCTCAGCGAACCGGCAGTAGCACGCTTCGATCGCGATGTGTTAGGTCAGTCAGGAGTGACTTCTGTTGTGATTTTCGAGGGTGTCAACGATATAGGAGGCAAGCGTCCAAATCATCAGGAAATTGTAAACAATATCATCGATGCTTACACTACATTCATTAAAAAGAGTAAGGACGCTGGGAAAAAAGTGTATCTTGCAACAATCACTCCATATAAAAATAGCTTCTATGAAAATCATTTCAGTGAAGCGGCACGTCTTACGCTCAATGATTGGATTCGCTCAAATAAGGATGTGGATGGGGTCATAGATTTCGATGAAGTAGTCAGAGATCCTGCCAATCCCTCAGCACTTCGCCCTGAATATTCCGACGATTGGCTTCACCTTAATCCCAAAGGCTACGATGCCATGGGAAAATTTGCAGCCGGAGTCATTAAATAATTAAATACATAACTATGAGAGAAATTCGTATAGACTTAAACAGGCAACCGGCAGAGCATCGTGCGCTCGCAAAGGAACACGAGCAATTGCTTTTCACTTTTAACAATACTATGCCTGGCACCATAGAGCATGAAGAGATAATGCATCGTCTATTTCCGACTATGGGTGAAGGAAGCCGTATTGGCATACCCTTGACTGCTTTGCGTCCGCACATGGTGCATATCGGCAGAAACGTTATTGTGATGTCTGGTTGCGTCATGATGTCGGCTGGCGGAATTATAATAGACGATGGAGCTTTAATATCACCAAATGTTCAGCTTCTATCCAATAATCTTGATCTTTATGATCGTCAAGTGATCACTTGCAAGCTCGTACATATAGGTAAAAAAGCATGGATTGGTGCAGGAGCGACGATCCTTCCTGGCGTGACAATTGGCGATAATGCCGTTGTAGGAGCTGGGAGTGTAGTGACAAGAGATGTGCCTGCCAACACCATTGTAGCAGGAAATCCGGCAAGAATAATCAGGGAGATTCCGCCACGTACGAGGTAATGAAGAAAGATAATGGTGAGGAGATTTTTCCGGTGGTTGACGAAGCCGGAAATGTGATAGGAAAAGCCACGAGAGGAGAATGCCACGGGGGAAGTAAGTTGCTTCATCCCGTGGTGCATTTGCACATATTTGATGCTGAGGGAAGAATCTTCCTTCAGCATCGCCCTGTTTGGAAGGATATACAGCCAGATAAGTGGGATACGGCAGTGGGCGGACACGTTGATTTTGGTGAAAATGTGGAGGCAGCTCTGAGGCGTGAAGCTTGGGAAGAACTTGGACTGACAGAATTCATGCCGGTGCATGTGAAGAGTTATGTCTTTGAGTCTGATAGGGAGCGGGAACTCGTGAATAGTTTCAAAGCTGTTGTGGATCCTGCGTCCGTTCGTCCGAGCGATGAACTTGATGGAGGAAAGTGGTGGACAACAGAGGAATTGAAAGGCACGAACTCGGAGCTAACACCAAATCTCATACATGAGCTTGGATTTTTATTCAATGAAAATGTTAAGTAGTTTGAAAAAATATTGATCCTATGTCAAGAAATAAGAGGATTTTGGTGGCTATGGATTCGATGAAAGGGTGTTTGAATTCATATGATGCTTGCTCCTGGGTGTCAGTAGGATTGCAGAGTGCTTGGCCCGAAGCCAATGTGGAGATCTTTCCGGTGTCAGATGGAGGAGAGGGTATGACAGAAATGATGTTTTTGGGTCAGGACAATACTTACCTTTATGGCTGCCAGACGATTTCTCCTCTTGGTGATGAGATGGAAGCGACTTGGCTAATGGTGGATAAAGGCGAAAAATGTGCGTATATAGACTTTTCTGCAGCGGGAGGATTGACTCTTGTAGCAGAGGAAATACGGAATCCACTTAACACAACCAGCTATGGAGTCGGACTGATGATAAATGATGCTATAGAGAAAGGGATACATGACATTAGGCTGGGACTTGGAGGATCAGCAACAGTGGATGCTGGATTCGGAGCCCTTCAGGCATTGGGGCTTCGTCTACTCGCTACTGATGGCGTGGCGCTTCCTTCTCCATTTACGGGCAGTATGCTTGCTGATGTGGCTGATATTGAATTCACTGAACATTTCAAGAGTAAAGTAGAAAATATTAGGTTGACTTTACTTTGCGATGTCGAATCCCCGTTTACAGGTGAGACTGGAGCTGCTCATGTTTTTGGTCCTCAAAAAGGAGCTTCCGAGGATGATGTGGATATTCTTGAGAATGGCATGGAACGCGTAAGGAAACTGATACGTGATAAAATTGGAATAGACTTAAACACTCAGCCTGGAAGCGGAGCTGCAGGTGGAGCTGCAGGAGGTTTGATGGCGCTAGCAAGAGGGATGGTAAAAAAAGGGGCTTCGACACTCCTTGACCTAACCGGATTTGATGGCACCATAGATGGGGCAGATCTTATTGTCACAGGTGAAGGAAGCTCCGACCGACAGACACTTATGGGGAAAATCCCGTTTGAAATTCTCAAACGAGGCAAGCGCAATAACATTCCCGTGTGGCTTGTGGCTGGCAGGGTGAAAGACAGAGAAGCTCTTCTTGAAGCCGGTTTTGAAAAAATCATCTGTATCAATTCTCCAGATATAGTGAATAGAAGCGGTACGCTAGGTCAGAATCCAATGGATCCTGAAGTCGCATCAATGCGCCTCTCCGCAATTCTCAATTAATCATGAATAATACTATGAGTGAGGAGAAGACGAGTGTGATGTTGGCTACCGCGTAGGTGATAGTGAAGGAAAGGTTGGGGACGTCGGATCCGAGTGCATTCTGGATTGCGCCGATAGAGGCTACACTACATCTTGCTCCGGCCACGCAACCCAATACTTCAGGAGTGGAGAACCTAAAAAACTTTTGGGCGATGAATATGTTGACGACCAAGCTTATTAAGGTGAGAAGAAGCCCAATGCCCACGATCGCTATTCCAGCTTCATGGAGGCCGGCCATCAATGCGCTTCCTGCCGAAAGACCCAAAACTGAGATAAACATATTTACACCCAGATTATTAAGTATCCAAAGAGCGGAGGAAGGTATATGCCCGAATGAAGGGCGTTTGGATCTAAGCCATCCAAGAACAAGACCGGAGAAGAGTGCACCGACACTTACACCTAATGCCATCGGAATGCCATTGATCTTTATAGATAATGCACCTACGATACAGCCTACGGCTATCCCTAAACCGACAAATACCATATCAGTAACATTGGTATCTCGATCAGCATATCCGATGTGGTCAGCAGCATTGGCAACGTCGCACGGCCAACCTACAAGGGTGATTACATCTCCACCACTGAGTTGAGTATTGTTTTTGACAGGCAGTGACAGACCGTTTCTTTTTAATGATGCTATGGCAATGCGGTCCATGTATTCCTGGGAGCGTAACTGTCCAAGAGACATATCGTCAACCTCCTTCGAAGCAATAGTTACTGGAGTCCGTTCAGCACCGAAGTTTAGGAGTTCGTGATCGGCTACCTCAGGACCTGGAGGAGAGGGGAGTGCAGCCATTTCTTCCGATCTTCCACCGAGCACTATATGATCGCCTTTAGTAAGAAGAGCATCGGGTGTTGGATCTGTAATGACGCCATTTATTCGTGCACGAACAAAAACTACACGCACATTCATTGACGTATAATGTTCCCTTATATCTGCAGGTGAACGGGGAGTGTCGAAGAAAGTGTCTGTGATTTCATATGCTCGATAGACCACGGGGCGACGAGCCGGTATCATTCCCGGGCCGAGAGGTGTATCAGATCCTTCGAGTTTCTGCTCCATATCAGCCACGTCGGCTTGAACTTTCTTTAATCCACCGATCATTTTTGGTGCTATTGAAGAGAGAAACCATGCAGTGAAGACTGTACCAAGCACATAGGTTGCAGCGTAGCATGCAGGAATAAGTTTTAGAACGTGTTCTCGTGTCGATTCATCCATCGGCATTCCTTTTAAAGTGTCGGTCATTAATCCCAATGAAGCAGATGCATTCTGTGAACCTGCATAGAGTCCGGCTGCAACTCCTTTGCTGTAGCCAAGAATTTCTGCCGCCAATACCACGACCCCTGCACTTACAAGAGCTGCAACAGCAGCGAATGCCACTATCTTAACTCCATTTCCCTTGAAGGCGCGGAAGAACTGAGGTCCTACTCCATATCCAACTGAAAAAAGGAAGAAGAGGAAGAATACTGTCTTTACCATGTCTGGAATGATAATATCGAGCTGACCGATGATTACACCAACTATAAGCGTGGCTGCAACAGATCCAAGTGAAAAAGATCCGAAACGTAGTTTCCCGAGCCAGAAACCGAATCCAAGCGTCAGGAATAGAGGTATAAGTGGGTGAGATTGGAGGAATTGTATCATTGGGTTGTGGGGTTGTGGGGTTGTGGGGTTGTGGGGTTGTTGAGTTGTTGAGTTGTGGGGTTGTTGAGTTGTTGGGTTGTTGAGTTGTTGAGTTGTGGGGTTGTTGGGTTGTGGAGTTGTTGAGTTGTGGGGTTGTTGAGTTGTTGAGTTGTGGGGTTGTTGGGTTGTTGAGTTGTTGGGTTGTGGGGTTGTTGAGTTGTTGGGTTGTTGAGATGTGAGTTATTAGAGATGGGGGAGGAATTCAGAGAAAAGGATGAATAGGGAGGCAAGGGAAGCTACACACATTGCGGTAAATCCCCATTTCTCTCCTTTAGTGAATAGGGGAGTCCCCGGAGCTTGTCGCTCTTTATGGGTTCTGATATAGAATCCAGTGCCGAGGAGATAGAATATTGACGTTAGAAACATATTGAGTAATCCCCCTGAATAAGCCATCCAAATGCAGAATACCGTCGTCACAATAGCTATGGTCATGATTCTCCAATTGTCGGCTTTTTTTATCAGAAAAAGCCCTGTGAAGAAATAGCCCGGTATAATCATGAGGCCGGTAATATGAAGCGCGGCAAGATATACATCATCGGCCATCGCTACCATTACGAGGAATAGATTCATTACCACGCTTGACGCAAGAAGTCCGAAAGTTGGCATATTGTGTTTGTTGACTTTGCTGAATGCTTTGGGAAGGATGCCTACAATGGATGCTTCGTAGGGCACTTGCGCCACGACGAGTGTCCAAGCCACCCAGCCTCCGAGAAGAGATACGATAACTGCTGAAATTACAAACCAGTAAGCCCATTCTCCACATGTCTCGCGCAGAATATATGCTATCGACGGATCGGGGAGGTCTGCGAGTTGAGCCCTACCTAACAGACCGTAGCTTAGAAGTGACACTGCCATATAGAGGGAAAGGGATATAAGGAAACCAGCAATTCCGGCTTTCCCTACATCAGAGCTTTTCTTAGCTCTCGCCGACATCATCACTGCACCTTCCACTCCGAAGAAGCAGAATAGAGTTACCATCATAGTCTCTTTCACCTGTTGCCATGTGACGCCTACACCTGCCACTGCTCCCCATACATCGACTTCATAGAGTTTAGCCTTGAAGAAAATTACGAGAATGGTGATGATGAAGACAAGCATCAGCACTTTCACTGCAGCGAGAAGGTTGTTGACAAATTTAGCAGTCTGAATACCTCGTGCCACAATGAAAAACATTATCCAGATCAGTACAGAGCCGAAAGCTATGGTTTCCCATCCATGGTCAAGAAGACCTGGAAAGAAAGCTCCAAAGGAATCGTTGAGCATTACTGCGTATGCCACATTAGAGAATGCTGTGCATAGCCAATAGCCCCACGCGATATTGAAGCCGGTATATCGTCCAAAGCCTGCAAGAGCATACTGGTATATACCGGCATTATATTGAGGATAGTGGTCGCTTAGCCACTTGAACGCCAACACCAGTGGCAGTATACCCATAGATGTGACGAGCCACGACAGCCATACGGCACCGGGATTGGCGACATGAGCCATATTTTGCGGAAGGTTGTAGATGCCCGTTCCTACCATGAGTCCGAATACAAGGGCTGTGAGGCCCCAGAATCCGAGTTTTCCACTTGAGAGCATAATTTATAGCAGATTCGTTTTAATCGTTTTTGAAAAATACAACAATATAACAATCGAAGTTTAATGATTATTCAAGAATTTTGAGTAATTTTGCGCTATAAAAACTTATTGCATTATGAAATCGGCTTTATTAACGATAGGATTACTGATTATATCTAATGTTTTCATGACGATGGCCTGGTATGGTCACCTGAAGATGCAGTCGCTCGGATGGATTAAAAACTGGCCGCTCTTCGCGGTAATTCTTCTTTCTTGGGGCATTGCTTTACTTGAATACTGCTTTATGATACCTGCCAATAGAATGGGTTATGTAGAGAATGGAGGTCCATTCTCTATGATGCAGCTAAAGGTAGTGCAAGAGGTGATTACCCTTACCGTCTTCACCATTATATCTGTCTTTTTCCTTTCAGGCGAGAAGCTTCATTGGAATCATGTAGCGGCTTTCCTTTGCCTTGTCGGGGCAGTGTTTTTTGTGTTTATGCCGACAAATAAATGAATATCAACGAAAGCTAAGCATAGCGTGAAATCTAAAATTGGATAAACTGATTTATTGAACTCTGATTTTCATTCCATTTATGATATACATACCGGATTTAAGCTTTGATAAAGCTTCATCGTGATCTTTGAATACGCCGGTAAGAATTCCTTGAAGATTATATGCATCTTCATAGTTTTATTATTAGTTACGCATTGAATTGAGTATTTTATATGTTTCAATGAGACTTGATAAGGGTGAATGATTTTCATCAGAAAATTCCACCATATCTGCAAATGATTTGATTTCCGATAAAAAGCCATGCGTATAAACTTGATTGTTACTTATAATTGGATTGAAGTTGTTTCTTCCTGTCAGTATTATCTCGGAAGTTTTGAAGAATCCGAGTTTTTCAATAGGTAACCCTCCGATTTTTTTCGGGTGAGGATAGAATAGAAGGCGCTCCATGTTTTCAAGTCGGTACTCTCCAGACGATGTATTGACACTCAGTAATTCCTTGGGGTTTGACCATGAGTATGCTGTAGATATGTCGATACCACCTCTTATATAGCTGTGTGAAAGGAGAGCCAATACTGTAGTCGTTCCTTTGCATTCAATTAGTTGTTTTGATTTAAGTTCTGCTTTACCAAATAGATTTAATGCTAAATCCACAGGGTGAATGAATAAGTCAGAGTACAAGTCACCTTCCGGATATGCGCCGGTATGATAGGATAAAGAATAACTTATTAACTCCGTTTTCGATAATCGAACTTTCAATGTTTCTATCAATGGTGAGTATCGCTTCTGCATTCCTACCATGCACTTCTGCTTGACATCTGCTTCAATAAGATTTTCAAGCTGTTGAAATGTACGGCAAGGAGGTTTCTCAACAAATAGATATTTCCCCGATGATATTACGCGGGAGCATATATCGTAATGCAGGTGTGGAGATGTGCAGACGAATACACCTTTGACATCATCGTCATTCAAAATAATATCGAGCGAAGTGGTAGCAACTACACCAAATCTTCGTTCAATAATTGGCAGTTTATCCAGACTTTTACAGCAGATATATTTAATTTGTATTCCAAGATATTGCAAAACCGGATAAAGATTTTGTAAGGCATGACTGCCAACACCGACAAATGCGTATTGGGTTGAATATGGCGATTGTAGCATTCTCTTGTTTCGTTGTGCTCGCCAACGTTGTATGCTGCTTTTTATAATTTTATTCATTTTTAATTCTTTTGAGGTGTCTATTATATGTAACGTAAGTATCTTCACACCATTGGTATTTTCCATAAAATATTTCAATAATTTTTTTAGGAATTGCTTTTTCCAGATTGCGGAGTAGGATTATATCATATTTCCTATGGAAATTTATCCAGCAGTCGTTACACTCTTTTGAGTATTTACACTGAATTGAACAGCTTTCAGTGGAATTGAAAATATTGTCCAATGATTTTTCTTTAATGTTACCCAACTTGAGATCAAGATTCTGGCATATAGGCACATTACCATTGGGATGTACTACCAATGAATTGATAATTGAATGGCAACGTAGCCGTAGCTTTCTATTGCGCCATTGGTCATAGAGCACGACATAATCAAAATTTTCCTGTGTGTCATGTATGTTGGATGGGATTTGCGAAATAAATTCCTCACTCTGTGTTTGCAACATTGCTGCTGTCGTATCGAAATATGCCATTGTCCCGTAGATGCCTATTCTGATGTCAATCCCATATTTTTTTGCAATATCAATGGCATACTCCATATCTTTGAAGCTGTTGAAAGGCGAAAGGCAAAACATAAGTGATATTGGAACCTCATCTTTCAATTCTTCAATAACTCTAATTACTTTATTGTAGCCGTCAACACCACGCATATACTTATAGGTTTCTCGGTTACCGTCAAGCGAAAGATACAGGTGTTTGGGTCGAAAACGTTTTGTCAGATCAATAAGTTTTTTAGGCATAAGGCAGTTTGAAAGAAGTGTATAGTTAGGATGGTTTGTTTGAAACCACTCCATAATCTCGGCAGCTTGCGGGTGTAAAATGAATTCGCCTCCCTCAAGTCCGACAATTGTACTTTTACTTATGCAGCGGCTTGACATCAACGATATAATTTCATCTTTTGAAAGAGTGTCATGAGGCTTCTGCCATATAGAGCAGTGCAGACATCGCGATTGGCATCTGTTGGTTGCATAAATCATAAGTTGTGATAACTTTTTATTTCGCGGAAACAAGATGTTGTTTAACAACAATATCCCATTACGCAAGTAATCTTGTAGTCGATACATATCTTTATAGTTGAGATTTATTCTATAGATATAGTTGAAAACTTACCATAAAGACTGCGTATGAAGAATATGTTTCTTTTTACCGTGTTATCCTTAAACCTAAAGAAATCGAATATTCAAACGTCTTATCTTGACGAATTGTCTTTACCTCGGAACCGGGATTTAAGTAATAGTGGAACGAGGACACCGGATATATAGTAATAAGGGACGCACTTTTCGTACGTCCCTTTATTGTCATTAGAGGAGATGGATGCCTAAATTTCGTCTGCATTGGATGCTGACTCCTTAGAAGCACCGGCTGGAGCCGGGTCTTTGAATAGGCCGGATAGGTATTTCTCATTTATTCGCTGCATAAACTCCCAGAAGTTCGGTACAAAGAGTGTACCGATCAGGGCGTTCATTGCCATGCCGAAGACAACGGCTGTACCGAGTTCGATACGGCTGTTAGCGCCTGCTCCTGTGGAGAACATCATTGGCATTACACCAAAGACAAATGCAAGTGCAGTCATCATAATCGGTCGGAAGCGGATCACGCCTGCGTCATGCGCCGATTGCTTGATTGATTTGCCACTCTTTCGGAAGTCCATAGCGTATTCCACGATAAGAATTGCATTCTTTGCTGACATACCTATCAGCAATATCAATCCGATTTGCGTGTAGACGCTTATTGATTGGTTCATGAATATGCAACCGAGAACTGTGCCGAGAATAGCGACGGGAGTAGCAAGGATTACGGCAATAGGGTCTGTCCAACTTTCATACTGTGCAGCAAGAACAAGTATTGTCATGATAATCGCGAAAATGAAGACGAATGAGATAGTGGTGCCTGATTGCGTCTCCTGGTAAGCTATCCCTGTCCATGCGTAAGAATAATTCTTGCCGAGTGTAGACTGCACAAGTTCTTCCATTGCCTTGATCCCTTCTGATGATGAGACACCTTTGGCAGGATTGACTGTCACTGATGCTGACTGATACATATTGTAGCGGTTGATTGTAGACTGTCCCATCACCGGTTCGATGGTAGTGAAAGAGGAAAATGGTACCATCTCACCCTGCGAGTTCCTTACAGAGAGTCGCATCACATCATTGATATTGTCGCGGGCTGCCTGATCTCCCTGCATTCTGACTTGGAAAACGCGGTCGAACTCTACGAAGTCATTTACGTAGTTACCACCGAGGTATCCACTGAGAGTAGAAAAGATGTCTGCCATCACGAGTCCTTGTGTTTTTGCCTTGTCTCGGTCAATATTCAGCTGATACTGCGGGACGACACCTTGATACATCGAAGTTAATGATTCCAGACGAGGATCTTTCCTTACGGCCTCACGGAGAGCATCAATCGCCTTCAGCATTTCTGTCGGGCCAAGAGAATTGATATCGAGAAGATTCATTTCAAGTCCTGACGACATACCGAGACCCGGAATAGCCGGAGGATTGACTGAGAAAATCATAGCTCCTTGATATTTGGCAGAAATCTCATCCACCTTTGCTATGACATTATCGACAGAACCTTTTTTCCCACGTTCTTTCCAAGGTTTGAGCATCACCATTACTGTTCCGCCGTTGGAAGCAGCTCCACCTCCCATCATTGAAAATCCAGAGATTGTCATCACATCCTTAACTTCGGGAAGCTTCTTAATATCGGCTGCCAGAGCATCGGTTATTTTCTCGGTACGTTCGAGCGAAGCACTTGTAGGAAGTTGTACGGAAGTCATAAAATATCCCATATCCTCAGATGGAATATAGCTGGTAGGCCATTTTACGAATCCCCAGAAAGCGAGAGCTGCAATCACAAGGAATACAAGCAATGATGCGGTAGCATGGTTGAGCATTCCTCCTACTGCCTTATTATAAAGACTTTCTACCTTAGTCCATGCTGCATTAAACCAGCGATAAATAAAGAACTTCGAAGGCTTCTTTGGAGTAAGGAAAAGAGCGCAGAGAGCCGGAGTAAGTGTAAGTGCATTGAACCCGGAGAATGCTGTGGAAACCGCAATCGTGAGAGCAAACTGCTTGTAGAGCTGACCTGTGATACCTGATACAAAAGCTGTTGGGATAAATACCGATAGGAGTACAAGCACTTCGCCTACAACCGGCCCTGTAAGCTCCTGCATAGCTTTTGTGGCAGCTTGATGTCGGGTCATCTCTCCTGTATCTACAAGTCGGGAGCAGTCTTCTACCACTACAATGGCATCGTCTACTACTATTGCTATTGCAAGCACAAGGCCGAAAAGCGACAGTGTGTTTAGAGAGAATCCCATTATTTTCATAACTGCGAAGGTGGCAATCAAAGATACAGGTATGGTAATCATCGGGATTACGACAGCTCGCCAGTTCTGGAGGAATATCAAGATCACTACCATCACAATCAAGGAAGTGAGGAGGAACGTAACAAAGAGATCGTCAATTGATTCCTTGACGTAGTTGGTTTGGTTCATGATGACGTTAAGGTGTACTCCTTCAGGAAGGTAATCAGACAATCTGTCAAGTTCTGCTATACATCCTTTGGCTACGTCGAGAGCGTTCGCTCCGGGAAGCTGGTTGATACCGATGGCACAAGCCTGCTTTCCATTGATGGTAGATGTATTGGAATAGCTTTCAGAACCCAAATCAATCTTCGCAACATCGCGCAGTCGAAGCATTGACGTGCCATCAGTCTTGATTACAATATTGCCGAATTCCTCTGGTGAAGAAAGACGCCCATGGCTTACGAGGGTATACTCAAATGCAGAGTTGGTATTCTGTGGTGGCTGACCTACAGAACCTGCACTTACCTCCATATTCTGAGATTGAATTGCGCTGGATACGTCTGCGGGAGTCAGTCCGCGTACTCTAAGTGCTTCCGGATCAAGCCAAATACGCATACTGTATTCGCCTCCACCGAATGCCTGAACACCCCCTACTCCTTCGACACGGCTGAGAGGATTGACGAGATTTAGTTGGGCATAATTTGTCAGATAAAGAGCATCATATCTCTTTGTGTCATCGGCGGTAAGCGCAACAAACATAATCTGGTTGCTGGCTTCCTTATTTACGCTCACACCTTGCTGAGCTACCTCAGAAGGAAGCGTGGAGCTTATCATGGAGATACGGTTTTGTACCTCTACGGCAGCCTGATCAAGGTCTGTGCCATTTTCAAAAGTAATGGTAAGGCTATAGCTGCCATCAGAGCCGGAGTTACTGCTCATGTAGAGCATACCTTCTACGCCATTGACCTGCTGTTCGATTGGCACGCCTACAGTCTGTGCCACAGTCGAGGCGGAGGCCCCGGGATAATTTGCACTCACCATTACGGTAGGCGGAGTGATATCCGGATACTGTGCTACCGGGAGAGAGAAGTAGCACATAGCTCCTGCCAGTACCATCAGAACAGCTATGACGGTAGCAAAAATTGGGCGATCTATAAAGAATTTCGAGAACATAGTTGATACTTTTTTAATGCATAATTCATAATGCATTTTGCGTAATGCATAATTGGAAATCTCTTGAATTGTCTACATATTTATTTCGCCAATTCCGGTTTTACTGTCATGCCGTTTCTGACGGTCAGGAGTGCTTCGGTGACATAGCGGTCGCCTGGCTTTAGTCCTTCGTTGACGACGCGGAGCGTATCCTGATATACTTCTCCTATTTTGATGGGAGTATAGACTACTTTGTTGGAATCATTGACTACATATACATATTTGCCAAGTTGATCCGTACCAATCGATGCATCTTTTATCAATATAGCTTTCGGATTGATGCCATAAGGAAGCTCAATTGTGACGTACATTCCATCTTTCAGTTCGTTATCTATATTCTTTATAGATCCTTTTAATTCGAGTGTACCTGTTGAAGAATTGATGGAGGGTGATTGGTATGTAAGGTCCGCAGTATACGAGTGGGGGAGTGGTTGTGTGAATTTTATTGGCACATTTCTATAAAGAGAATGAGCCATTCCCCCATTTTGCCCGATCATTTCCTCATACTGAGCATCTTCAATAGTGAAAATCGCGGTCATATTAGTGTTGTCGTAAATCTTACATAGGGTCACTGGAGCGCCTTCTCCATTGATGTATTCTCCTACTTGGGGTATATTGGATGTGACATATCCTGATATTGGAGCTTTAACAGTGCAGTATGAAAGATTTAGATTGGCTTGGCTAAGGGCAGCCTCTGCGTTTTTGACTGAAGCTGCCGCCTGCTCCATATTAGATTTCGCTTGTATCACTTCAATCTGAGACACTGCATCACTTTTCAAAGCCTCACTAAGAGCCTCATAGTTTTTTGAGGCATATTCATATTGGCTGCGTGCCGTAGACAGGGCTGCCTGAGCTTGCTGCACTGCGTCACGGTATTTGGTGGATTCAATGGTGAATAGCACTTGACCTTTGTTTACGTAGGAGCCTCCTTCGTAATTCTTGGTTAATAGAGTGCCGTTTACACGGCCTACTACTTCTGCATTATCGCTTGCACCGAGAAGTCCGGGATAAGTCTTATGCAAAACTATGGAGTCTACGACTGGAGTTGCCACTGAAATCACCGGAATGTCGTTTGTTTCAGTTTCTTTTGCACTTTTTTTGCAGGAAGCCGCAGAAAAAATCAAGCATCCTGCGGAAAGTATAAGATAAAAGTTTATGTTTTTCATATCTGATGGTATTTGATTATCAATTAGCTTACATTCATAATTTACAACTCTCAATTATTCCAGCCTCCTCCAAGAGCTTCGTAAAGGTTGACTACAGCTGTTAGAGCTTTTCCTTGTGCTGTGATTTGGGAATCTTGGTTGGTAAGATAACTTATTTGTGCATCAACTACATTGTTGAATGGTGAGATACCTTTCTTATATCTATCAATTGCCAAATCAAGCGACTGCTTGCTGTTTTCGATAACATCATCTGTAAGCTGGATTGTTTGCATTGTTGATTTAAAGGTGGTAGTGGCATTCGACACTTCAACTATAGCATTCATGACAGTGTAATTGTATGAGTCTACAGCGGCTTCAAGGGCAGCTTTTGCTTCAGCAGTCTTATAATTGCGGGCAAGTCCGTCAAACAGGGTCCAGCTCAGTGTCGGGTTAATATCCCAATACATACTGTGATCTCCGAAGAGATTCTTTGCCTCATGTGCTTGAGTTCCAATAGAGCCTGTCAAAGATAGGGTAGGAAGAAAGTCTTTTTTTGCCATTCCTACTTGAGCAGCATATTCAGCAAGTTGATATTCAGCCTGAACTATGTCGGGACGCCTTCGAAGCAAATCAGCTGGTATGCCGAGGTTTGCGCCATACACTACTTTTGGCATAGGAGCCGGCTGGGAAAGCCAGCTATATATTTCATCCGGATAAGATGCGGTCAATAGAGCAATGGAATTGATCGAGGATTCGATCATGGCCTCAAGTGGAGGAATTGATGCGCGTGTTGATGCCACAACTGTACGAGACTGAGACACTTCAAGCATGCTTGCAATACCAGCTTTAAAGCGTGCTTCCACTATTTTCAATACTTTTTCCTGTTCTCCAAGATGGCTATTGGCAACCAGCAGCTCGTTCTGGTAGGTGCGTAGATTGATATATGCTTTGGCTACATTTGCGGCAAGACTTACCATAACACCGTCATATTCGGCTTTTGAAGCATTGAATGCGGCTTTGTTTGCCTTGACATTCTGTGTGATTTTTCCAAAGATATCTATTTCCCATTGCATTGAAGCTCCGAGAGAGAAATAATCATATGGTGAAGATTTTGTGACTACCGGACCGCTTGCACCGGAAGATTGACCTTTTGTCCACCCGGCAGATAAATTAATTTTAGGGAAATATGCAGATTTGGCAACGTCAAGAGTCCTTTTCGCCATTTCAATTCTTGAAAGAGCTGCCGCAAGATTATAGTTTTTCTCCTCAGCCATATTTATAAGGGAGTCAAGGGTGGGATCTTCGAAGGTTTTCCACCAATTATCTTCTGTTGGGAGTTTTTGCGTGTATGCTGACTGATAACTCCATTGCTGAGGTATGGAGTCAAGAAGCCAATCCTGGGAATTGTCAGCAAGTGCCGGGGAGCCGAGTCCGATGGCTGGCAGCAACAATAAGGTAAGTTTCAAGGGTGTTCTCATAGTGGAATTTATTTACGGTTATCAGGGTTGTCCATGATAGTGTTTCAATGCTGGTTGATACAATATCTTTGATATCAAAACATTTAAATTAGCAGATAGTTCACTCTTATTTATCTTATTCTAAGGCAAACACCATTAGCTTTAGATGTCATTTTGATTGGAGTTTTTCAATAAATCGTGGATTGAGGAGTTAAAAGAATGGAAAAATGTTGTGAACTTAATTTTTTTTTGCTATCTTTGCGCATTGAAAATAAATATCATATGTCTGTGAAAAAACCGAAAATATTGCTGATATATACCGGGGGAACTATCGGAATGATAGAGAATCCGGATACTAAGGCATTGGAACCATTCGATTTCAATCATCTTCTTGACAATGTGCCGAAGATTAAGATGCTTGACTTTGATATAGACAATTTTCAGTTTGACGTGCCGATAGATTCTGCAGACATGAATCCTTCGCATTGGGGTCAGATGGCCAAGGTCATTGAAGATAACTATAATCACTATGATGGTTTCGTCATACTTCATGGCACTGACACAATGGCCTATACTGCATCTGCCCTTAGTTTCATGCTCAACAACCTTACAAAACCTGTCATAATCACAGGCTCGCAACTTCCAATTGGTGAGGTTAGGACTGATGGTGAGGAAAATCTTATCACTGCTCTTCAAGTTGCTGCAGCAAAGGATAACGACGGACATCCGATGGTGAGGGAAGTGGCTATTCTCTTTCAAGATTCTCTCTTGAGAGGAAATAGGAGCACAAAGTTCTCGGCCGACAATTTTGATGCTTTCCAGTCAAGCAACTATCCTGAATTGGCCCATATCGGGCTTGATATCACTTATAATAAGGATGCCCTGCTTCGTCCTACTCCGGGCAAGGAATTCAAGGTGGAGTATTTTATGGATACTAACGTGGCTTATCTTGATATTTTTCCTGGCATTCAGGAAAATGTAGTAAGGGCTACATTTAATATCCCCGGACTAAAAGGTGTAGTAATTAAAACTTTTGGAGTTGGAAATGGTCCAAGTTGCCCTTGGCTTTTCGACTGCATACGGGATGCTGTAGCCAAGGGGTTGCTTATTGTGAATATATCGCAATGCTCCAATGGAATGGTTTCCCCAAGAAAATACTCGGCTGGAGTCGGCCTCGCTAATGCAGGCACTATCTCAGGACATGATCTCACTTCAGAAGCAGCCATCACAAAGATGATGTATCTTTTTGGAATGGGAGCCACTGCTCAGCTCGCTGGAAAATATATGGAGAAGAATCTCCATGGAGAGCTTACTGAGTGATGCGTTTTGCGTGGCGCGTGATGCGTATTGCATAGTGAGTATAAATAGAATATTATTTTTTACATAAAAAGCAGCCGAGTAGGACTTCTCCGACTCGGCTGTTAATTATGAATCATGCCTTAAGAATCAATAACCCAGTTCTTGTCCTTTGCGGGTCATAGGTATACCATTCTTCATCCATTCCGGCATCGGATCACCCTTCAGATAATGATCGAAAAACTGCTGGAGCCTTACGGTGATGTCCTTGCGATTGCGTCGCTCCTTAAGATTATGAGCTTCACCGTTGTATTGAAGCATCCATACCGGTTTCTGCAGTCGGCGGAGAGCCATGAACATCTCTATACCCTGATACCAAGGCACGGCACCATCGGCATCATTGTGCAGTATGAGTAGCGGAGTTTCAACGCGGTTTGCGTGGAAAACGGGGGAGTTGGCGATGTATAGCTCCGGGGCGTCCCACAGGTTGCGGCCAATACGGCTCTGTCCAAGTTCATATTGCCCTTGACGTGAGCTACCGCTTTCCCAACGGATACCTCCGAATGCTGATGTCATATTAGCAACGGGAGCGCCACTGCCAGCACAAGCAAACATATTTGTGCGAGTGACAAGATAAGCAGTCTGATAACCTCCCCAGCTCTGTCCGTCGATGCCGATGCGATCTCGATCAATCCAGGGATATCGGTCACACATGGCTTCTGCGCCTGAGCATACGAAATTCCAAGCGCATTCTCCCGGTACTCCGGCTGTATAGTGAATGTCGGGTACAAATATTACATATCCTCTGCTTACATAGAAAGGATAATTTACCCAACTCCATGATGGCTCCATGTTGTAATGGTAGTAGAGATCTTCCGAACCTGTTTCATAGAAGACGCAGAGCATCGGATATTTCTTTGTGGGGTCAAGATCTTCCGGCACGTAGAGTACGCCATCAGAAAGGGTGCCGTCGTAGGCGTTCCAGCTTACAAGGTGAGCTGTGCCCCAGTTGTAATCTTTAACTTGAGGATTGGAATCGCTTACTTTTACAGCCTTTGCGAAAATACCTTTAGGAGCAATCCATACATTGGGCATGACGGAGAAGTTCGCCTCTACAAATGAGAATGATGGCGCGTCAAGGGCCTGTCTGATTTGGGTGAAACTAAGAGTGTCGACCACTACATTCTCCGGTTTGGCCGGCACGCCATATTTCATCGAAGCGAGTCCATTGCGTTTGTCTTTATAGTTGAATAGTGTGAGTGTCATGAGATCACCTTTCTTAAGGAATCGACGCTCTTTTCCGTGAGTATTGACATATCGAATCTTAAGATTGTTGTCTCGGCCATAGCTGTTTGTTAAGCATTCGGGATTCGTTTTTCCTGTAGGATCGACACTCCAGATATCAAAACGGTCATAGACAAGCATCCTTGAGTCTCCATCTGCCCATGAAGCGAATCCGTAGTCCTGACGTACGCCTGGGTGGTCGTCGGTTTCATCCCATACAGGGTAGGGCAGATGCTCAGTAGTATTCACAATTGAGCCTGAAGATATTTCATATGCAAACCAGTTGCCATCTTTAAACCAATAGACGAACTTGTCTTCAGGTGAGAGTTTTGCAGTCCCTTCATATACAGTTGCAATACTCTTTTTCTCGCCATTATTGACATTGATCACGCTTATCTGCTCAGGTGCATAATAGTTCCATTGCTGGCTTACAATATCTTTACTCGGGTCGCGAAGCAGTGCCCAATCGCCATCCCAACGGTCGGGCGACAATATTGTTGCAAGTGGATTGGAGTCCAGGAGCCTGTAGTTTTCGTTTTCAAGATCAATCACGACAGGGAAAGTCATTTCTTTCAGATCGTCAAGATTACTCTTCTCCTGAGGCGGAGTATAAGGTGCATCCCAACGCCATATATCAAGTTCCGGACGTTCGAAGCTTACCAAGGTAGTGTCGTCGGGAGTCACTTCGGGAGCAACACCTACGATTAGACGTCGTCCGTTGTGACTAAATACTGGCTTAGAATATTGGTTGATGTAAAGAGATTTGGGTGTATTCTTACTCATTCTCTCTTGCCAGTCCTTCGTCAGTTTTTCCTGGAGTTCAGGATCCGAGGCATGAGGGGGCTGAAGATTTGGACCTTTCCTTCCTGTTAGAATATTCAGATCAATTTCTTTCGGATACGAGGGCTCAGTATTGAGTAATGACAGCCATAATTGCATGCGGCGTGTGCCTGTGTCGTTGCTGTCGTTGGTGGCGGTATATGCCAGCTTTTTTCCATCAGTTGAAAACACAGGGGAGCCATAATGTTTCTTTCCCTCGTCGATCATAAAATCTTTTCCTTCCGGAAGATATAGCACACGCACTCCTTTATTGAAGACTGAGTCTTTAGCTTTAGGTTTAGCTATTGCTGCCAGGCGAAGACCGTCTTCACTAAATGAGTAGTCTCCTATATAAGGGAAAATTTTCGACTCACCTGAAGAAAGATTTCTTACCACAAGAGGAAGACCAGCTTCCTTGTCGGTAAGTTTCATGTCTTTGGTGACGGTGGTGTCGCAACTGCTGTATGCTACCCAATTTCCACCTTTTACACCAATCTTAAAACCTTTTACTAGTGGAATCTTGGTGACAACGCCTGTCTTAAGATCTACGATTGCCAGAGAGTCTTGTGGCATATCGAAGTTCTTTTTCTTGTCAATCTTAGCCTGACGCGTATCCTTAAAGAGAGGCTTTATATTTGCTACGGCCCAGCGGCTGTCGGCCGTAAATGAGATATCTGCACCTCTGGGTATTTCTATTGCCTTCCCAGTTGAAGTGTTGCGAAGTGTCAGGATTCCGTCTCCTTCTTGTGGATTGACGCTGAATGCTGCCCATTTCCCGTCGTTGCTGAGTGAATGATTGGTTACTTTTTTCCAGTCGTCGAAACTGGAATGGTCGAGCACTTTCTTGGCTTCTGCCGTGAAAGTGATGCATATGGAGAGAGCTGCTAAGGCGATTGAATATTTTTTCATCTATAGTCAGCTTAATTTTAAATCATGTCCCATACGTTCCTTCTTGGTGTGCATATAGAAACGATTGTATTTATTAGGTTGTATTTCAAGAGGAACATTTTCTACGGTTTCGATTCCGAACCCTTCCAGACCGATGCGCTTCATAGGATTGTTGCTCATAAGGCGCATCTTCTTGATGCCGAGCGCGTGAAGGATTGAAGCTCCCACTCCATAGTTGCGTTCATCGGCCTTGTGTCCTAGATGAAGATTTGCGTCTACGGTATCAAGACCCTCCTCCTGAAGTTTATAAGCCTTTATCTTATCCATAAGGCCGATTCCACGTCCTTCCTGGTTTAGATAGACGATGGCTCCGCGACCCTCCTTTTCAATAAGTTCCATAGCTTTGTGGAGTTGTTCGCCGCATTCGCATCGCATAGATCCAAAAATATCGCCGGTAGCACAGCTGCTGTGTACTCTGACTAGAACCGGTTCTCCGTCATCCACATCCCCCTTGATGAGGGCTATGTGTTCGAGTCCATTGTCTTTTTCGCGAAACGGTATGAGCCTGAAATGTCCGTAAGCTGTAGGCATATCCACTTCCTCACCATTTTCGAGAAGATTGTCGTTTTGCAACCTGTAGGAGATAAGGTCGCGTATGCTTATGAGTTTGATTCCCCATTTGTCAGCCAGTTTGCGCAGTTCGGGGAGGCGTGCCATTGTCCCATCTTCATTCATTATCTCCATGAGCACTCCAGCTGGTTCAAGGCCGGCGAGTCGTGCGAGGTCTACGGCAGCTTCTGTGTGTCCGGCGCGTTCCAATACGCCTCTGTCTTGGGCATAAAGCGGATTGATGTGGCCAGGACGTCCGAAAGTCTCAGGTGAAGATTTAGGGTCAGCGAGTGCATTGAGCGTAGCTGCCCGGTCGTGGGCGCTTACGCCGGTAGTGCAGCCCTCGAGTTTGTCTACAGTTATAGTAAATGGAGTGCCAAGCATAGAAGTGTTTTCCTCCACTTGATAGCCAAGGTCAAGTTCTTTGCATCTTTTCATTGTCAGTGGAGCGCAAAGCACTCCTCGAGCGTTCTGTAGCATGAAGTTGACTTGCTCCGGAGTGATTTTTTCAGCTGCAATTATTAGATCGCCTTCATTTTCTCGGTCTTCATCGTCGACTACGATTACGAATTGTCCTTTTTTGATATCTTCTATTGCGTCTTCAATAGTATCCAATTTTATGTTTGTGTCCATATGATTATAGGTGTTTATATTCTTACTTAGTCCTTACTCTTGTTTTCCCACTTCGGCAATCGAATTCTTTGGCACTCGAAAGATAGAGAAATTTACTGAGCCATATGCGCGGTGCTCCTCAAAACCCGGAATGGAAGAGAAGTCGTGTTTGTCGCTATGTTCTACAATAACGAGTGTCGATGGCTTTACGGCACCGGAGTTCAAAATGAGTTCAGGAATCTCGTCAAATCTCGGATGGTCGTATGGTGGATCAGCGAATACAATGTCGTATGCTCGTTTGGCAGCCCCAAGAAACTTGAATACGTCGCCTTTTATCACTCGCAGGGCTTCGTCTCCAAGTTTTTCTTTGACACTTCTTATGAAATTGGCCTGGGTTGCTGCCATTTCTACTGATGTCACCGATTGTGCTCCTCGAGATAGAAATTCAAGACTGATGGCACCAGTCCCCGCAAACAGATCAAGGACGTCTTCTCCCTCAATATCTTCAATGTTTTCGATTACATTGAAGATATTTTCTTTGGCAAAGTCAGTGGTGGGACGGGCCGTAATATTGCGTGGCACGTCGAAACGTCGCTTGCCGTATTTACCTCGTATGATACGCATATCGTTTCTTTCTGTTGATGGCCAGATATACGGCTGTAGGAATTTCCTTTCCGTCAAGGTCGTGGTTTTTCTGGCTGATTGACTTAAAATAGGGTGATAGTGTCTTCCCAAGATTTTGCCTGATGTCCCTTCTACCACTGAATATTATATCTGTGTTGGCTGATGAGGCATCGTACGTCTTAAGAATATTAAGAAGAACATAGGCTATGTCAGTCTCTGTCTTCCATAGATGTGTGGATGCGCATTGCAGTTCTCCTCGGCATAGCAGGATTATATCTGCCGAAGAATCCCTTACATCAATCAGGCATATGAATGAGTCATGAGGCTGGGATTCGGATTCCTTTAGAAGTGACTGCTGGCTCCAGATGCGAGCACCGGGGAAAGAACGCTGCATGAATGACTTTAGGCCAGGAATAAGCATAAAAGCACATTTTTCTTTACTAAGGTCGTTGACCATTACGTCCATCATATCGCCTCCATAGATTGAGACATATGCTTCAGCACACTCTTCATCAGAAGCATAGAGTTGAGCCGGAAGCCAAAGTTGGCGGTCGCATTCTACAATTATGTCTGCAGAATAGTCGTCCAGAACTGTAGGATTGTCGTAGACGGCATCTTCTATTCTATTTAGAAGACCTTCTTCGGAAGGTGCCCATGTCTGGCGGTTTATTACGCGCGGAGTCCTTCCGAGCGAGGCATCCGGAAGAAGCCAAGCTCCGAATCCATGTTTGGATATATTGACGGCGAGATGCCATTGGCCTGTGTCGATAAGGTCAGAGCGGGTGCCGTAGGGGGGGATTTGTTCACTCATAATGCAAAATTAACAATAAATCTGGCTAAAAACAATTTATTTCTTGTCTGTTTCACTTTTTTTTTTCAACTTTGCACTATGATAAGAGAAAAAGAGGGTGAAAAAGTATCCATAGACAGAAAAATCGTACGAATGACGGTGCCGACAGTGCTGAGCAATATTTCGGTTCCGTTGCTTGGACTGTGTGATACAGCAGTTGCCGGCCACATGGATGGCGAGCAGTATCTTGCCGGGATTGCCATAGGCTCTGTGATGATCACTACGATGTATTGGCTCTTCAGTTTTCTGAGAGCAGGCACTTCTGGCATCACGGCTACTTACTATGGAGCCGGTGACAAGGAGGGGCTGGGATTGAGCATGCGCAATTCGTTGACTCTTGCCCTGGCTATCGGACTTCTGCTGACAAGCTTTCATGCTCCGATGCTTAGATTACTTCAGAAAGTAATGGGTGCTTCGCCTGAGGTGACAGAACTGTCAGGCCGGTATTTTTCAATATGCATTATGGGTGCCGTGCCAATGATGGTTTTGACTGCTCTAACCGGTTGGATGATTGGCATGCAGTCTACAGCAAAAGCAATGGCAGTGAATATTGGAATGAGCCTGCTTAATGTAGCCACTACTCTTATACTTGTCTATGGATTTGGATTGGGCTTCGAAGGCATAGCCTGGGGCACTCTGGTTGCGCAATGGCTGATATTGGTTCCGGCTTGGTGGCTTGTGGTAAGGTTGTGCCGAAAGCATGACGTGTCTGTGTATCCCGATAAGAGAATAATTCTTGACCGCCAGGGATGGAAGAAGATGTTCGGTGTCAACTCAAATCTTTTCTTCCGCTCTGCCTGCCTCATCGCTTTGACGATGATGCTTTATGCCTATAGTGCCCGTCTTGGGGATGTGGAGGTCAGTTCTAACGCTGTCATCAATCAGCTTTTCCTATTCTTTTCTTATTTCATGGATGGATTTGCTTTCACTGGAGAAGCATTGATAGGAAGATATTCTGGAGCACACGATAGTCATATGCTGCAGGTGGCTATAAGGGCACTGTTGAAATGGACAGCTTTTATTACTCTTATATTTGTGGCTGCCTATTCATTAGCCCTTCCGTACATCGTAAGCCTATTAAGTGATTCCGAGGCGGTAGCAAAATGTGTAGAGGAGTGTAGGATCTGGGTGTCGGTTTTGCCCCTTGCCGGGGCTTCTGCCTTTATCTATGATGGTTTTTATATAGGACTGACCCGGACGCGCCCGATGCTCATCTCAACTGTATGTGGTGTCATGCTGTTTGCATGCTTAATCTATACAGTGAGCCATACTCAATGGATGCTCTGGATGTCCTTCACCAGCTATTTAGCCCTGCGCTCCCTTCTGCTCGTTACCCTTTTTCCCAACCAAAAGATAAAAGCTCAATGACAAAATAATTTTCAACTATAAATTATGATAAAATTCGTAAATGCCAAGTTGAATCTTGGCCTTAATATAGTAAGGAAGCGCCCTGATGGCTACCATGATCTGGAAACAGTATTTTATCCGGTAGGTTTGCATAATGGTACTCCTCAGAATCAGGAGCCTTTCTGCGATATTCTTGAGATAACTCCATCTGATAGGACTGATTTTTTATTTTCCGGCAGAGTTGTAGACTGTCCTCTCGAAAAGAATCTGGTATATAAGGCATGGAAAGTGTATAAAGAAGAATATCCAGCCTTGGGTGAATACGTCATTCGTCTTGAAAAGCATCTTCCAGATGGAGCCGGACTTGGAGGAGGGAGCGCTGATGCTTCCTTTGTGTTGCTTATGCTCAATGAGCTGTGTGGCTATCCCTTTGGTAAAGAGCGTTTGGCTGAGATGGCGCTTAGGCTCGGCGCTGATTGTCCGTTCTTCATCTACAATCGTCCATGCTATGCCGAAGGGGTAGGAGAGCGGCTTGAACCGATTGATTTGGATATGTCCGGGTGGTGGTGTTTGCTTGTGAAGCCAGATATCTCCATTTCTACTAAAGAGGCATTTGCAGGAGTGCATCCGGGTCATCCGGAGAAGCCTATAAAAGAAATAATGAAGCTCGATGTGGAAGAATGGCAAGGATTGATGGTTAATGATTTTGAGGCTTCTCTCTTTCCCAATTATCAAGTGCTTGAAGATATAAAGCGAGGTCTTATTGAGCAAGGTGCGTCATACGCATCAATGTCAGGCTCCGGCTCTACCGTTTTCGGCCTTTTTCGGAAAAGAGAGGATGCACATAGAGTTGGAGAGTGTTATGCTGAACACTATGTAGGAATTTGTCTATTATAAAAATATTAAGATCGATGTGGTGTAGGCTGATGATAGTGGTTGACACGCATACTGAAGTGGGTATATGCACTAAAAAAACAGCTACTTTCACAAGCAACTGTTTTTTGAAAGTTTTCCATAATACTTTCGAACTAACCTAACATCATGAAACGATTTTTATACTTTTAAAACAATATGTGTGGAAAAATGTTCGGCAGAAAAATGTTTTTTTTCACTTTTCTTTAATAATTTTTGAAATATGAATCATAAGGTCTTGATTTTAAATTTAATATTGTCGATGATTTTTTTTATTGCCCCGGAACTTTTTTCGGCTCGAATCATTATCTCAAAGCCGATTAAGGAGGGACAATATATGGATTGCCGTGACATTACAGAAATTGTAGTGACAGATGGAATTAAGGAGATTCCTGACTATGCCTTCTTAGGATGCACTTCGCTGGAGAAGGTTATCCTGCCTGAGGGGCTTAAAAAAATCGGTTTTCAGGCATTCAGTGAGTGCTCGAATCTCAAGGAGATAAATCTGCCCGCTTCACTCGAAGATATAGGTAGCAATTCGTTTACTTATTGTTCAAGTTTGGATGGCATTTCGCTTCCCTATGGATTGAAGCATATCGGACACAATGCTTTCTCTTTCTGCTCATCATTATCGGAGGTCATTCTTCCAGACAGTATTGAAGAGATAGAGTCATATGCTTTTTCCGATTGTGATTCGCTTAGAAAGGTTCGTCTTCCGGCCAATGATCATCTTCTTGGAGAGTTGATGATGAACTGTTGCCCGAGTCTTATTGAGATTGTAGCGCCTTCCTCTGTTCCTCCAAAGTTTGATTGCGAAAGCTATATTTTTGATCCTGATGATACGGCTGCATATGAGAGATGTGTTCTTAAAGTGCCTGAAAATGCGAGAGATAGCTATTGTGTTTCAAAATCATGGCAAATGTTTAATAAAATTGCAATGTGTAAGTGATGAACTGAATATATTAAAAGAATGTTTAGAAGACATAAAGTTTGAAACACAATCTTAATTTAAATACTACGAAAACTGAACATAAATATAAAATAAGAAAAAATACTACGAAAACAGAATTCTACGACAGCCTTAATCTATAATATTAGGAAACACATTATAAAACTTGGTACTACGAAAAACACACTGGATGGATTTAGTACTATGAAAAACACACCCGAGAACAGAAACTTGAATTACACACTCTTAATTTAAAAAACTATGAAAAAGTTATTTACATCTTTCGTCGCTCTCTCTTTCGCAGTAGCAGGCTTTAATGCCATAGCTGAAAACGCTTCTCCGGATGCATCTCCAGAAGCTAATCCCGCACCCGCCGCAGTAGAGGCTCCAGTACCGGCTCCAGCCGTAAGCGCTACGTCTAATGTGGTCGTTCCTGAGGAAATTGCAAGCCACTTGGCACTTCGTTTTCCAGACTCTACAGTATATGGTATTACACGAGAAGGCGTGACATACGTGGTCGATCTTGGAGATGGTCTCCATATCCGTTACGATAATTGCTTCAATCCTGTTTGCTACGGAGTGCACAATCACGAGCATTGAACATTGAAAAACATGCCTTAGTTTTTTTACATAAATTATTATATTAACACCCTTAATCGTTTATATTATGAAAAAGTTATTCTCTTCTATCGTCGCTATATCTCTCTCAGTCGCAGGTCTTAATGCTGTTGCAGCAAACGCATACCCTGATGCTTCTCCGGAAGCAGCTCCGACACCTGAACCATTGGAAGCTCCAGCGCCAGCTCCCGCAGTAATTGAAGATAATGGTGTTGAGGTTCCTCAAGAAATTGAAAGTCACCTTGCTCTTCGATTCCCCGGATCTACAGTCTACGATATTACCCGTGAAGGAGTGACATATGTTGTCGACCTTGGCAATGGACGTCATATTCGCTACGATAATTGCTTCAATCCCGTATGCTATGGTAATCACGATCACGATTGCACGCACCGTTAATTCAGTTCGGCATTAACAGATTATAGAAATACAAGATATTTGGAAGGCACATCATCATGGTGTGCCTTTCTCTTATGTGAAAAGACCAGGCATGCTACTTATGGTATTAGAAAAGAGGCTGTCGTCAAACTCGACAGCCTCTTGGGATTTATGAGGAATTGTTATTTCTATCAGATAGATTTTTGAACTTCAGTTTTTATTCTTCGTCTTGATTCTGCAGGGCTTAATTATAGGCCGAGGAGAGCGAGGGGTTGCCACATCGAGAGTTCTACGGAGTTAACGAGCCATTCGTAGATGGGGCTTACGAGACCGAAGAACACAATACCGATGATGCAAAGTCCAAGACCGAGTTTCGCTACGCAAGTGCTGTTGAATGTAGCGATGCGTGGTTCTTCATTGGAGATCCACATAGCTTTCACAACGCAGAGATAATAGTAGAGGGAGATCACTGTGTTGATGAGGGCGATGAGCACCAGCATGTAGAGCGCCATTGAATTGGTAGAGCATACGCTTGTGAAGATGAGGATCTTGCTGAAGAAACCTGCGAAGGGAGGGATACCTGCAAGAGAGAACATGGCAAGTGTCATTGCTACGCTGAGCCATGGATTGGTCTTGTGAAGACCATTGTAATCGTCCATGTTGAGTTTGCCGGAGTTGTCTTCGATGGTCTGGATGACTGCAAATGCACCAAGGTTGCTGACTACGTACACTATGATATAGAACATCAGTGATGCAAGTCCTAGGGCATTGGCTGCGATGACGCCAAGCATGATGTAGCCTGCCTGAGATACTGAGGAGAACGCCATGAATCGCTTCATGTTCTTCTGGCGGAGTGCGAAGAGGTTGCCGACAGTGATGGTGAGGATGATCAGAGCGTAGAGCATCCATTCCCATGCATCGCTATAGACCTGACCGAAGCACTGAGTGAAGATGATGAAGAATGCGAAGGCAGCTGAGCCCTTAGAGATGACTGAAAGGTAAGAAGTCACCGGGGTAGGAGCGCCCTGATAAACATCGGCTGTCCAGAGGTGGAACGGAACGAGCGAAAGCTTGAAGCCGATACCTGCCATCACGAATGCGAGAGCGAATATCAGTAGTCCGCTCATCTCTCCCTGAACAATTGCCAGCGAAAGATCGGAGAAGTAGAGGCTGCCCATTGAGAAGGCATATACAAAGCTGAGGCCCATCATAAGCACCGCAGAGCTGAAGACTGCGGTAAGTATGTATTTGATGCCTGCTTCATGGCTCTCGTAGCGATATTTATCGAAAGCAACCATCGCAGCGATAGGAAGCGAAGCGGATTCGAGACCGATGATGAAGAGAAGGAAATGCCGTGCAGAAATCATGAGATACATACCGAAGAGCGTCACGAGCAGAAGCTCGTAGTATTCACCCTTGCGCACTGACATTTCTTCGCTGTCAGCCCATTTGAACGACTGAAGGAGCACGAGGAACACACCGATGTTGAGGATACACTTCATTGCCTTGCATGCGGTATCGTTGACATACATGCCTCCGAAGATTCCTTCAGTGCTGCTCGGAGCAAGCCAAA